>JAZSIL010000228.1:0-12778 GCA_045533785.1 Bacilli bacterium | reverse complement strand
ATTTCTTTTTTATTGCCTGATTTATATGTAAGTAAAAGATTACCATTATAGTTAAATTCTTCATTAATTACAAATGTGTCTTGATTATTAATTAGTTCTATATTTGTGACTTTATCAGTTTCTTCATCATGATTACAACTTAATGAATATAAAGCAACATTACCTTTATCTTTTTTAGTATATTCAAATTTAATTTTAACAATATTTGTATTAGTAAATTCAGCAGTTAATTCGTGTTTTGAATTTTCAATTGTATATGCAAATTCTTGTTTTTCTAAAACTTTGTTTTCACTGTCTAAACCGTAAATTGTGATTACTGCATCTCCTGAACAGTTATTTCCTTTTATTACTGCTTTAACGGAAAAACTTTTATATGCAGTAAAAGTAGGTGTTATAAGATAGAAGTTACTTGCGCTAAATTTAAGTGATTTGTCAGCATATTTTTCAAATTTAGTAATGCTTGCACCAACCATTATATTATCTATTTTTGTAAAATCATAATTAAAGATTTCTTTTTCAACTTGAATTTCTTCATGAACATATGAAATACTTTCTGAATAGTTTGAATCAGCTTTATAACTATCTGATTTAAGTGATTTAACTTTAAATGTATATGTGGCATTTTCAATTAAATAACTAGTAAAATTAAAGTTATTTGTACTACAAATTACATTTTCTAAAGTTGTTCCATTTGAAATTTCAATTTCATAACTTTCTATATCTTTTACTTGATCCCAGTAAAGTGTTGTTTCTTTAATAGTTAAATTAGTTGGAACAGGTGCATCAGGTAGTTCAATAACTTTTTCTTCAACAACGATATCACATGAATTCTTATATACACAGTTAGGATTGTTTGATTTTACAAAAACTGTAAGTGCAAAACCATTGTGGTCTTTTTCTAAATCACTAATATAAGTAGATAAGTCATATGAAGTTTTTTCTGTAGTAAATGTAATGTCTTCTCTTTCAAAAGAATGGGTTACTTTTACATAGTATAATGATGCGTTTGGTTCTTGATCCCATGAGATTGTAAAGTCATTTACTTGAATATTATTGATGTAAGATTCAGTAGGTGGTGTATTACAACTGGAAATAAATAATAACCCTAAAAATAAAATTAAATAAAATAGTTTTTTCATGCGTATTCTCCTTTGATATATTCAATTAATTTGTTCATAAAATTTTCTAACTCTTTATATTCATTTTCTGTTTGATAATTTGGAATATGAATAAATAAAGATGGAATAGGGTGCTCGTTTAGAACTTTGTAATATAAAAAATTACATATAAATTCACCTGCATCACTTGATTTATAAATAATCATTTTTTCTTTGTTGATGTAGGCAATTAGTTTATCAATATTAACAGTGCTATAAATATACTCTTTTTGACTATCATCAATTGGTTTATTGCTTATGGTGTTACCTGAGTTATCTGGTATTTTAAATGATAAAATATTTTTAGCACGTTCTTCAATCGAAATCATTTTTCTATTTGCAGCCATTCCAAGAAGAATTATAAAATCACAATCTTTAATAGATGGTTTTAATGTTTCATAAGCATCTGGGAATGATACTGGTAAAACAATTTTTATGATTGAATCATCATTTATTCTATTAAGACAGACAAGACTTGAGTTTGTTTCAAATCCACCAAATGGCTCGAATGCTGTTATAATAAGCCGCATTATAGCAACCTCCTGTTAATTATTGTTGTATTTATATATATTATACCAAATAATAAATGAAGATTTAAATTATATGCAAAAAAGATCGAAAAAAGTTACATCACAATGTTCTTGAAATTAAAGTAACTTTGTGATATAATATAATAAAATAGGAGGACTATACACATGATTAAGCCAGTTAATAAAAACGTATTATTAAAGTGTGAAAAGAGTACAAATTCAATTATTATTATGCCTAAAGAGCATAATGACTTTTACATGTGTATTGCCCAGGGAGAATTGGTTGGTTTAAATCTTGTTAACAAACGTGTTTTTGTTAAAGAAGGTTTAGTTAAACTAGAATATGAAGGTGAAGAATATTTCTTATGTGAAGAAAAAAATATTCTTGCGGTAGTGGAGGACTAATATGGCTAATGAATTATTATTTGGTAGTAGTGCAAGATGTGAAATAGCAAAAGGTATTAAAACATTGGCTGATGCTGTAAAAGTTACGCTTGGTCCTCGTGGAAGAAACGTGATTATAGAACAAGAATTCGGTGCACCTTTAATTATTAATGATGGTGTTACAATTGCTAAAAATGTTGTTCTTGCTAATCAATATCAAAATCTTGGTGCATCTTTAATTATTGAAGCAGCGTCAAAGACAAATGATTTAGCAGGTGACGGAACTACTACTGCAGTTATTTTATCAAGTAGCTGTATTTTAAATGGATTAGAATATTTAGATAAAGGAGTTAATCCTGTAGATATAAAAGAAGGTTTTGACTTTTATTTACCGATTATTTTAGAAAAGATTAAGAAAAGAAGTGTTGCAATTAAATCACTTGATGATCTTGCTAAAGTTGCAACTCTTTCTAGTGGAAGTAGTTTTATTGGAAAGTTAATTGCTGAAGCATATGAAGAAGTAGGTCCTGATGGAGAGGTAAGTGTTGAAGAATCACGTGGTTTAGAAACAAGTTTAGATGTTGTAAAGGGATATTCTTATGATCGTGGTTTTGCATCTAGTTATATGGCTAATAATGAAGAGAAACAAATTGCTGAACTTGTTAATCCTGATATTTTAGTTACTGATAAAAAACTTACTTCAATGAAAGAAATTATGCCATATTTAGAAAATGCAATGAAAACTGGTAATCCACTTCTTATTATTTGTGATGATATTGAACAAGAAGTACTTTCTGCAATTGTAATGAATAAATTACGTGGTGTATTTAATGTAGTTGTAACAAAAGCTCCAAGTTTTGGTGATCGTAAAATTCAGTTACTAAAAGATATTTCGTGTATAACAGGTGCAACATTTGTTTCTACTACTAAAGGAGATGACCTTAATACTTTAGGAATTGATGGACTTGGTAAATGTGCTAAAGCCGTTATTAATCAGAATAAAACAGTTATTATTGATGGAGGGGCTCCTACAGATGTAGTTATTAGTTATGCAGAAGGGTTAAAGACACTTTTAGATAATGAAACTATTTCTTATGAAAAAGAAAAATATCGTGAACGAATTGCAAAAATTTTAGGTGGTGTTGCACTTATTAAAGTTGGCGCTGCAACAGAAGTAGAACTGCAAGATAAAAAACTACGTATTGAAGATGCTCTTTGTGCTACTAAAGCAGCAATGGTATCTGGAACAATTGAAGGTGGCGGAAAAGTATTATATGAAATTAGTGAAGAATTAAAATCATATAATGAATATATTTCTGCAAGAGATATTATTATTAAATCTTTTGTTGCACCATTCAATCAGATTTTAGAAAATACTGGAGTAAATAAAACTGATATTATTGATAAGTTAGATCACGCTCATTGGTTTGATGCAAAAACAAAACAAATCGTTGATTTAAGAGAAAATGGAATAATTGATCCTGCTAATGTTGCGATATCGGCAGTTACTAATGCTTTAAGTATAGCTGGTATTGTGCTTACAACAGAATGCGCAATTATTTCCAAAAAAGAAAAACAAATAGTAAATGAGGATAATATGATATGATGAATAATAGTCCCCAAGATATAATTTTAAATGAAATTGAAGAACTAAAAAAAGAAAACAATAAATTAAAAGTTGAACTTGAAGCATTTAAATTAACGCAAGGATCAACTTTAACTATTGAACAATATTTTGTAAAAAAATATTTAGAAGAATACACTGAAATTTTAAATAAACGTATTCGCCAGATTGATAAAGATATTGATGCTTTAAAAAATGAATACGATAACTTAAGTTTAGAAGTTGAACAAATTCAAGATATTGCAACAATGAATAAACAATATCAAGAAGAACTTGATAAGTTAGAACATGTTAAACATGCTAATGAAACGAAAATAAACGAACTAAATGCTAAATATATGGCAGTTAAAAGTCAGTATTTAAGCAAACAAGAAGTATTAAAAAATGCAACACTTGGTTACTATAAAACCATTCTTAGGTCACTTGAAAATTCAGAAGATTTAAGCTTAGTAATGACAAATGTTGAATTTGTGATGCAACAATTATCTGATCAGTTGTATTTACTTATTTTAGAATGTCGAGCACTAAGTTTTCAGTGTAACAGTTTAGAACAAGTTTTATATCAAACAATGGAAGATGTTGAAAAAGAAAATACTTTAATTGAAGCTAATACAAAAGAAATATTATCTAAAATAGAAAATAGAACTAATGAAGAAATTGGTACTATGCAGGAGAATATTTTAGCAGAAATTAAACAAAGAGAAAATCTAAAAAATGAATTAATTGAAACTTTTGAAATAATTAAAGAAAGAGATGTTAAATATATTTTAGATACAGTAAATTATCATCGATTAAAAGAAGTAAGTAGTGCTGAAATTTCTAATGTTGTTGAACAAATTGTAAACGAAAGAACAACAAAACTTAAATCTCAAGATACATTAAAGAATTTAAAAACAATTAAGCAAATGGAACTTAATAGTTTACTTAAAGAAAAAGAACAACTTGATATTTCTAAAAAACGTTATGATTATTTAAAAGAAAAAGAAAATAGTTATTATAACACATATGTAGAAGCTTCAAGATGTTATGATGAACTTGTTGAATTCTTAGATAGCGCAACACTTGCTATTACAGAAAATGCTTATTTTGCACTAGCATATAAACAATATGAAGGTTTGAAAACTTCAGAAAAAGAAATTGAAGCACAATATAAAATTGCTAATGAAAAACTTTCTAATACAAAAAAACTTCATGACGAGAAACTTCTTGCTGGTATTCATGGTGTTGAAATAAGTGAATTATCACAAAGTATTTCTGAACTTAATGCTTTGATAAATGAATTAAGTAATAATCTTAGAGAAGTTAAAGATGCAATTAGAAATTTTGAAAAAGATCATCGCAACATAAAACTTGTGACTGTCTTAAGAGAAAAAGAATTTGTTGAAGCAAGACTTGCAACTCTATATAATAGTCTTCGTGATTTAAAGGTGAAAATTTCTAGAGTAAAAGAAGAAATAAAGAGTTTAGAAATTGCTCTTGAAAATTATCAAACTGTTTGTGAAAAAATTAATGTATTAGAAAATGAACTACAGAATTAGTGAAGACTTAAGAAATCTTCTTCCTTTATTTGATGTTATTGCATATGAAATCGAATTTACAGAAGATTTTAATGCAATGATTAAATCAAAAGAAGTTGATGAATATTTAGACAAAATGTATGTAGAATATCCAACTCTTTATAACTATGATGAAATCACTAAAATTCCTAAATTAAAAATAACACGTGATGGGTATAAAAAAATGGGAAAAGATCCATCTCATACTCGTCCTGCGTGTGAGGCACTTCTTAGACGTATTGTTAAAGGTAATTCTCTATATCGTTTAGGTGATGTAATAGATGTAGGTAATATTTTATCTATTCTTACCCTTCGTAGCGTATGTGTTGTTGATTTAGATAAAATAAATGGTGATGTAGTTATTAGACTAGGTAAGAAAGAAGATATATATGAAGGAATAAACAGAGGGTTAATTAATGTAACTAATATTCCTGTTTATACTGATAACATAGGACCTTTTGGTTGTCCAACTAGCGATACTTTAAGAACATGTGTAACAAGTTCTACAAAAAGAATTCTAGTAATGATTATATGTTTTGATGAAAGTGAGAAAGATTTAGATGAAGAAAAATTAGTATCACTTTATAAAACATTTACTAAAATTAAAAATATGAGAAAAATAGGAGAAAATTAATATGATGAACGAGAATTCAAACTTCATTAAAACAATTATGAAGAATGAATTAGAAAATGGTGTAGTAGACCATATCTTAACAAGATTCCCTCCTGAACCAAATGCATACCTACACATTGGTCATGCTCGTGCAATAATTAATAACTTTGAATTATCTAATTATTTTGGTGGAGCTACGAATCTTCGTTTAGATGATACTAATCCTTCTAAAGAAGGAGCAGAATATGTAGAAGCAATTATTAATGATATTAAATGGTTAGGATATACTCCTAAGACAGTAAATTATGGTTCAAGTTATTTTGAAGAAACATATGAAAAAGCAGTTCTTTTAATTAAAAAAGGGTTAGCATTTGTTTGTGATTTAACACATGAAGAAATGGCTGCATATCGTGGAGATGTAGTAACTCCTGGTAAAAACTCTCCATATCGTGATCGTAGTGTTGAAGAAAATCTAAAATTATTTAAAGAAATGCGTGAAGGCAAATATAAAGATGGTGAAAAAACTCTTCGTGCTAAGATTGATATGGCAAGTCCTAATATGAATATGCGCGATCCAGTAATCTATCGTATTATGCATGTAGAACATCATCAAACTGGTAATAAGTGGTGTATTTATCCAATGTATGATTTTGCACATCCATTACAAGATGCAATAGAAGGAATTACACATTCACTTTGTAGTATTGAATTTGAAGACCATCGTCCACTTTATGACTGGGTAATTAATAACTGTGATGTAAAAGCTAAACCTCGTCAAATTGAATGGGGAAGATTAAATATCACTCATACTTTAATGAGTAAAAGATATCTAAAACAACTTGTTGATGAAAATATTGTTACTGGATATGATGATCCAAGAATGCCAACTTTAGTAGGACTTAGAAGAAGAGGATTTACACCTGAGGCTATCAAAGAATTTATTATGGCAACAGGACTTTCTAAAATTAACTCAACAGTTGATTATGGTATGCTTGAATATTTCTTAAGAGAAGATTTAAAACTTAAGACTATTCGTCCGATGGCAATTATTGATCCATTAAAAGTGGTAATTACTAACTATCCTGAAGACACATTAGAATACGTTGATGCAGTTAATAATACTGAAAATGAATCTTTAGGAAGCCATAAGATGGCATTTGGTAAATATTTATACATTGAAAAAGAAGATTTCCTAGAAGAAAAACCAAATAAGAAATGGAAGCGTTTATCTAAAGGAATCGAAGTTCGTTTAATGCATGCATATTTTATTAAATGCGAAGAAGTTATTAAAGATGAAAATGGAGAAATTATTGAAATCCATTGTACATATGATCCAGCTACTAAGTCAGGATCAGGATTTAATGAAAGAAAACCTAATGGTACAATTCATTATGTAGAAGCAACTACAGCTGTTCCTGCTAAATTTAATTTATATGATTTCTTAATGAAAGATGAAAAAGTATCAACTGAAAACTTTAAAGAACAAATCAATCCAGACTCTTGGGTTATTAAATGCGGTTTTGTAGAAAATTACTTAAAAGATGTTTTACCTGAAGATAAGTTCCAATTTATTCGTAATGGATATTATACTGTAGATAAAGAATCGAAAGGGAATGATTTAATTTTTAACCGTATTGTAGGTTTAAAATCATCATTTAATGTGTAGAATATGGCAACAATTTTAGATGTTTTAAATAATGAACAACGTCTTGCAGTAGAACAAATAAATGGACCAGTAATGGTATTTGCAGGTGCAGGAACTGGTAAAACTAAAACTCTTACAGCAAGAATTGCATATATGGTATCTGAATGCAATATCAAACCATATAACATTTTAGCAATTACATTTACTAAAAAAGCAACAAATGAAATGAAAGAACGTCTTTCATCAATTCTTGATGAAGAAGCAAAATACCTTAATATTTCTACAATTCACTCTTTATGTGTAAAAATCTTAAGAAGAAATATTCAAAATATCGGATACGAAAGAAACTTTGAAATTATTGATGATGAAGATACACAAAAGATTCTTACAGATATCTTTAAACGCCAAGATGTAGACAAAAAAACATTTACAACAAAGATTGCTGCGAAAATGATTGGCGATTATAAAAATGGTATTAATGAATTAAACAGTATTGTAGAACCTATTTATAATGAATATGAAGCTTATTTAAAGAAAGAAAATTTTCTTGACTTTGATGATTTATTACTTAAAACTGAAGAATTATTTGCAAAATGTCCAGATGTATTAGAATATTATCAAAGATTATATCAATATATTCTTGTTGATGAATTCCAAGATACAAATAAAGTTCAATATAAAATTATTAAAATGCTTGCATCTGCTTTAGAAAACTTATTTGTTGTAGGTGATGATGACCAAAGCATCTATAGTTTTAGAGGTGCAACTGTTGATAATATGTTAAACTTCACAAGAGATTATCCTAACGCAAAAGTAATAAAACTTCTTAAAAACTATCGTTCACATAATAGTATTTTAAAAGGAGCTAATGCTGTAATTAGACATAATCAAATTAGAGAGCCAAAACAATTATATAGTGACGTAGAAGGTTCAATAAATGATGTAATCGTTCAAGAAGCATATTACTATGAAGAAGAAGTAAGATATGTTGTAAATGAAATAGCACATCTAGTGCGCCGTGAGGGATATAATTATTCTGATATTGCAGTACTTTATCGTAATAGTGCAATTTCAAGAAACTTTGAAATGGCTTTTTTAGAAGAAAGAATGCCTTATAATATCTTTGGTGGATTCTCATATTTAAAACGTAAAGAAGTTAAAGATATTATTTCATATTTTAGATTTATTTGTGATCCTAATCGTATATCGCATTTTAAACGTATTATTAATCTACAACCACGTGGAATTGGTGATAAGACAATTCAAAAAGTAGTATCATTAATGGAAGAACAAGGTGTTTCTTTATTTGATGCGATTGATCTTATTTATAAAGAAAATCCATCTGCAAAAAACACTGCGTTAGTAGAATTTAAAACAATGATTCTTAAGTTTATTGAAGTAATTGAAACAATGCCTCTTGTAGAATTCTTTGATTACCTAGTAGAAAAAACTGGTTATTTAGAAACTCTAAAAGAAGAAGACATGTTAAATGATACTAATCGTGTTGATAATATTAATGAATTTAAATCAGTTCTTTATAATATTGATGAAAACATTAATGATGAAGCATTATCTCAAAAAGATAAGGTAAGAATTGGTATCGATGATATTATGCTTGATCAATCATTTGAAGAAGACGCAAGAGCTGATGCGATAACACTTTCTACAATTCACTCAGTAAAAGGGTTAGAATTTGAAGTTGTATTTGTTGTTGCACTTGAAGAAGGAATCTTCCCTAGTGTTAGAGAAGATGTAGAAATTGAAGAAGAACGTCGTGTTGCATATGTTGCCTTTACACGTGCTAAATCAAAGATATATTTAAGCTGTGCACAAAGTAGATTAATTTACGGGCGAATTGTTCGAAATAAGATTTCAAGGTTCTTAACAGAGTATTTAACAGCTGAAGATGTTAAAGAAAATGTTGAACTACAAAAAGAAAAAGAAGCAACATCTACTGGTGAACTTTGTGTTGGTGCTAAAGTAAATCATAAATACTTTGGTTATGGAAAGGTTATTGCACTAGATGATTTCTTTGTACAAATTATTTTTGATAAAGATCAATCAATAAAGAAAATTAAACGTGATTATCCACATATTAAAGTATTAGACTAAGAAAGGGGAATATTTATGTCAAGAGAACAAGACCTAAAAAGAATGGAAGAACTTGTTAAAATATTAAATCAATATAACTATGAGTATTATGTATTAGATAATCCTACAGTAGATGATGTTGAATATGATAGTTTAATGAGGGAACTTAAAAGTCTTGAAGAAAAATACCCTTTAGATATCTTACCTAATACTCCAACAAAAAAAGTTGGTGATTACTTAAAAACAGATTTAGAAGAAATAACTCATGAAGTACCAATGATGAGTTTACAAGATGTTTTTAGTTTTGAAGAGTTATATGAATTTGATGAAAGAATTAAAAAAATCACTAATAAATATACATATACATGTGAACTAAAAATTGATGGTATCGCATCTAGCATTCACTACACTGATGGACTTTTGACACTTGGTGCTACACGTGGGAATGGAGTAACTGGTGAAAACATTACTAAAAATGTGCTTACTATAAATTCACTCCCTAAAGTATTAACAGAACATGTATCACTTGAAGTTCGTGGTGAAGTGTTTATGAAAAAATCTGTTTTAGAAGATTTAAACAATGTTAGAGCATCTCGTGGTGAAGCTTTACTTGCAAACGTAAGAAATGCAGCAGGAGGAAGTTTAAGACAACTTGATCCAAATGTTACAAAAGAACGTCGCTTAGATCAATTTGCATATACTTTAGTTAACCCTGAAAAATATGGAATGCATTCACAAATAGAAGTACTAAATTATTTAAAAAAGCTTGGCTTTAATGTTAACCCAAATTATCGTCACTGTGCAACAATTGGTGAAGTTATAGAATATATTAATGAATTTGATGCAGTTAGAAAAACATTAGACTACGCAACAGATGGAATTGTTATAAAGGTAAATGAATTTGATTTATATGATGCTATAGGATATACTGTTAAGGTACCTAAATGGGCTGCTGCTTATAAATTCCCTGCGGAGATTGTCACAACTAAATTAAAAGATATAATATATACTGTTGGTAGAACTGGTATTATTACACCTAATGCAGTCTTAGATCCAGTCTTAATTGCTGGTACTACTGTTGCACGTGCAACCTTAAATAACGAAGACTTTATTACATCTAGAGATATTAGAATCGGTGATATGGTTAGAGTTAGAAAAGCAGGCGAAATTATTCCTGAAGTAGTTGATGTTGATATGTCAAGAAGAAAAGAAAATCTTATGCCTTTTAAAATGATTGTATGTTGTCCTGTTTGTGGCAGTAAGTTAATTAAAGGTGAAGATGAAGCTGAACACTACTGTAAAAACCCTGATTGTGGTGGAAGAATTTTAGAAGGAATAATTCACTTTGCATCACGTGTTGCGATGGATATTGAAGGTCTTGGTGAAAAACAAATAGAACTATTATATAATCTTGGTTACTTAAAAGATATTGCTGATATATATCTTTTAGAAAACTATAAACAAGAAATACTGCTTTTAGATAGATTTGGTAATAAAAAAGTATCAAACTTATTTAACGCAATTAATAAATCTAAAACACAAGATTTAGATAGATTTATCTTTGGCCTTGGAATTAGATTTGTCGGTGCTAAAGCTTCTAAGAGTCTTGCAAAAACATTTAAAACTCTAAAAGGTATATGTAACGCAACATACGAAGAGCTCTTAGCTATTCCTGATATTGGTGAAGTAATGGCTAGTAGTATCGTAGATTATTTTAATCAAGAGAAGAATAGAGATTTAATCATTAAACTTTTAGAACTAGGTGTTGAACCAAAAGAATATAATGAAGTAACATATGATTTATTCTTAGGTAAAACAATTGTTTTAACAGGAACCTTAGAAAAACTATCTCGTGATGAAGGTAACGCAATAATTGAAAAACTAGGTGGTAAAGCTGCATCTAGCGTATCAAAGAAAACTTCATTTGTAGTTGCAGGACCAGGGGCCGGAAGTAAACTTGCTAAAGCACAAGAGTTAGGCATTCCTGTATATAATGAAGATGATTTTTTAGAAATGATAAAAGACTATTTATAATTAAAATGTCGCACTAATAATGGTGCGACTTTTTTCAAAATAAGTATGTGATGCTACCCCTTTTTATATTAATTATATAATTTTAATATTTATTAATTGAAATATGATATAATGGTAACGAGGTGAATTATATGATTTATACACTAACACTTTCTCCATCTATTGATTACTATTTAATCTTAGATGAACTTAAAAAAGGAACAATTAATAGAAGCCAAACTGAATATATTAGAATTGGTGGAAAAGGAATTAATGTTTCTAAAGTATTAAAAGAATTAGATATAGATTCCATTTTAGTTCTTTTAACTGCAGGTTTTACAAAAGATAAGATCTTAGAAGATTTAGATAACCATAAGTTTAACTATTATAATATTGATGTTAATGGTATTAACCGAATTAATGTAAAAATTCAAGCAGAAGAAGAAACTGCGATTAATACAAATGGAATATTTATTAGTGATTTTCATATTGATAAAATTGTAGAGTATTTAAAGAATTTAACAAAAGATGATTATTTAGTAATATCTGGTTCTATTCCAAGTGGAGTTAGAAGAGACGTTTATGAATATATAATATCAAAACTTGATTATGAAAATTTAAATATAATAGTTGATGCGGAAAAAGAGTTATTACTTAATACCTTAAAATATAAACCATTATTAGTTAAACCTAATAAAGAAGAATTAGAACATCTTTGTAATAAAAAACTAAAAACGATTGATGATATATATAAAGAAGGGTGTAAACTAATAAAATTAGGAGCAAAAAATGTTATTGTTTCATTAGGTAAAAAAGGACTTTTATATATATCAAGTAGTTTAGAAAAAATATATTTAGAAAGTATTACTTCAAATGTTATAAGCACTGTTGGTGCAGGTGATTCGCTTGTTGCTGGATTCTTAGCAGGACATAGTCAAAATAAAGAAACATTAGATTGTCTAAAATTAGGCCTAGCTTGTGCCTCTGCAACTGTTGAATCAATGTATCTTGCAAGAAAAGATGATATCAATAGAAAACTAAAACAAATAAAATAAAAATTCAGTAAATTTCTATTTTTTATATAAACTGAATTATCTTTTTAATTCTAAACTTATTCTTTCTGATGGAAAAATAGTTGTAACTATTTATTATGTAAAGAATATCC
>JAZSIL010000271.1:0-4958 GCA_045533785.1 Bacilli bacterium | reverse complement strand
ACTAGCAAAAATATATTTCATAAAAACACCTCACTGTATTATTTAACTAATACAATGATACACTATTTTTTTATAAAAGTAAAGAAAAAAGCATTAAATACTTAATATTTAATGCTCTTATTTTATTATTGAAGTCTTAAAACTCCATTTATTCTATTACCACCATAGTCATTTAATGACTGTAAAATACATTCACCATTACCAGATGTTGTATTATGTAATAAATAAGTAATTCCATTTTCATTTTCACCTAAATATAACATAACATGACTGCTAGTAAAGATCATAGATCCTGGTTTGTATTTTTGAACACTACTATTTGTAAGACCACTTACTTTAGCTCCATATGTTGGTATAGCTACTTGATTTGAGGTATTTCTAGGCATCATAAAGCCAAAACACTTATAAATTGCATTCATTGTTGAAGAACAATCACGACCTAGTTTATCTTTATCACCCCAACTATAATCAATTCCAAGAAGTTTGAATGCTTGTGTAAAGACATTCTTATATGTGTAATCTAAATATCCTTCATGATAATCATTTGATTTAGCTACAACTAATTCTTTTAATAGTAAAGTTCCATCATTATTTCTTGTTGGAAAACTTATTGTATAGCTTTCATTAGTACTATTTACTAATGGGAAAGATTGTCCCATACGAACATGAGCTGATTCTAGTGTAACATAGTCACTAATAATAATTAAATTATTATTTGGTTTTAAGAATGAAGCCATTTCATCATAAGTACATTCTGCAATATACTTCTTTTCGACCCAACCATTATAGTTTTCAGCTTGAACAAAATACCATTCTTTGTCTAAACTTTCATGATATATCGCAACTCCTTCACCAACATTAAGTGAAGTTTCTTGGAATCTATCCATTGAATAATCATTAGAATAATGGTTTGTTGGATAACTTCTCATCCACGCAAAATCACTAATAATACCATATTTAACTGTAACTGTACTAGGAATATTATTTAAGTTACGATTTGCTAAAATATTACTTTTATCTGTTGAAGAAATGCCAACTTTTGTATCTTTATTATAGATTGTATACTTATTAATATTAGCATAAGCATTAATTAAACCTGATACATAACTTGAAGTTTTTGTACCTTTAATACTTAAAACATCAACAACCTCAGTTTTAGCATAACTACTTGTAATTGAAGTATTATAATTAACTATTTCAGAACTTGATAAAATTGTTTTATTAATATCATATTTTTTAGAAAGAATTTGTAACCAATAATTTACATTTTTAATGTCATACGAAGTATGGTTATAAGTATAAATAGCTTTAATAGTCATATTATTCTTTACCTCGCTAAAATCTAAATCCCACTTAACAAATGTATGATAATCAACGCTAGGCACATTAGGAGCAGTAGCACTTCCATTTTCATTTACAGTTTCTGTTTTTAAAACATTGCCATAAAAATCGATAAAAGTAACTGTATAATTAAAATCTTCATAAATAGGATAAATATCTAAATCAGATTTAACTTCGCTATAATCTTCATCCCAACCAATAAATCTAAAGCCTTCTTTTTCTGGTGCCTCAACACCTAAAGCACTTTCACCATATAAAACAGTTTCTGTTTTTAGAACATTACCAGATGCATCATAGAAAGTAACTTTAAAAGTTAAGATATCAAATACAGGTCTAATATCTAAATTACTAACTACTTCGCTAAAATCAGTATCCCAAGCTACAAATACATAGCCTTCTTTAATCGGATTTTCCGGTGCAGGACATGCATCACCATATGGCACTTGGTAACTTTTTAAAATTTTATCATCTATATCATAAAATTTTACTGTAAATTTTAGAATATTAAAAATAGGTCTAATATCTAAATCGTTTTTTACTTCATTAAACTCTTTATCCCAACCAATAAAAATATGTCCTTCTTTAATTGGGTTTTTTGGAGCTTTACAGCTTTCTCCATATAAAACTTGTTCCGTAGAAATAATAACATTTGATCCATCATAAAAGTTTACAGTAAATTTAAGTTGTTCATAAATAGGGTAAATATCTAAATTACTCTTAATGTTATCAAATGTTTTATCCCATCCAACAAACTTATACCCTTCTTTAGTAGGAATACTAGGTGCAAGACATGATGCGTTTTCTTTTACTTGTTCTGTTTTAATAATATTATTATTAGCATCATAAAAATTAACTGTAAATAATTTAGTTTCAAAAATAGGTTTAATATCTAAATTAGTTCTTATATTACTAAATTCTTTATCCCAACCTACAAACACACACTCATCTTTACTTGGATTATTTGGTGCAGTCGCATTTTTACCGTATTCAACAATTTCAGTCTTAATGATATCGTCATTTGCATCATAAAAGTTTACAGTAAATGTTTGAACTTTAAGGATTGGTTTAACATCTAAGTTAGTTTTTACATTTGTAAATTCTTTATCCCATCCTAAAAAATCATAACCTTCTTTTTCAATATTGTTTGGTGCAATACAACTCTCACCATATTTAATTTCTTCTGTTTTTATAACATTGTTTTCTTCGTCATAGAAATTAACAGTAAACGTAAGTTGTTTATAAATTGGAAAAACATCTAAATTACTCTTAATGTTATTTAATTCTTTATCCCAACTAATAAATTCAAAACCTTCTTTTAAAGGAGTACTTGGCATAGAGCAATTCCCATTATGAGTAATAATTTGTTCATCAATTACTTGATTTGAAGAATCATAAAACTTAACAGTATACTTATTAATCTCATAAATAGCTTTAATTACAGTATCTCTTTCAATATACTCAAAACTATCAGACCATTTTACAAAAGTATACCCTTCAACTTCTGGAGCTATAGGATAAATAATAGCTTCATCTTTAGATACATTTTTAATTTCAAATACTTCATCGTTAATTCCAATAAATTTTACTTCAAATTCTTTTTTAGAACAACTAACTAATGATATAGAAAATAATATAATGATTAAATAAATAATTTTTTTCATAATAATTCTCTTTCTTTTTAAATATCATATTTAGTATACCATAAAATTATTTATTTTGCTAAAATTATAGTATAAAAACTATTCTAAAAAAAGTAAAATTATCTTCTATGACAATTAAAAATTGACAATAGCACTATTCTAAATTATACTTTTTAATAAAATGGAATTTTTTTTAAAAAAAGAAGACCACATTTTTTGTGGTCTTCATCTTTATTATTCAAATAAGATATTACAACTACCTGTTGTTACATCTCCATTAATTGTAACATAACTACCAATTGTAGCATTTTCAAAATATGTTTTTTCAGCTAAATCACGATAAATTAAAATGTAATAATCACATTCAGCAAAGTCACAAGCAACATCAACAGTTTTTAAATCTGTAATTTTATATTTATTTAAAGATTCTTCATAAGTTAACTTAATAACATAGAAATTAATATATGTGCTAGCTTTATCCATTGCTTCATGAGAGAATGCAATAACAGTTGTATCATACACTGTCCAAACACCAGTATTATAGGAACCTACGTGAAGTTGACCTTCCACAGGAGGATTTACTTCAGGATCTGGTTCCTCTACAGGAGGGGTAACTACATTACCATCACCTTCTTTAAATGTTAGTTCAACAGGGAATGTAATGCTTTCATCAAACTCTACAATGTTACCAACTTCAACTTTTTCTAACAATTTCTTTAATGCAGTAGCTTCTTTATGACTATCAGAGATTACAAGTACATAATCACATGCATAAGAACTAGATTCGCCAGACTTTTGAATTTTAGTAACATAATATTTACCATTATTGCTGTTTTTAGTAATTTCAATTCTTAAACTAAATGTCGGATTATCAAAAGTACTAGGAGCAAGGAATACACCAGTTTCATAAGTACCCCAGAAATTAGAGTCAGTTGTTGCAGTAATAACACCAGTAGCACCTTCAGGAAGTGGTTCTTGATGTTCAACAACGATTTCTTTATCAAAGTTAATATTATAATAATCTTTTATTGCTTTTTCAGAAATTAAAGATAAAAGTTCCGCCCCTTTTGCGTTATAATGTAATGCGTCACCTAGATAAATCATATAGTTATCATTAACAATATAATCATCTAAAGGAATAATACCACATCCTTTTGAACTAGCAATTTCACGAAGTTTTGCATTATATTCTACACGTTTAGCTTCTGTATAGCTTCCACCTGAATAAGCTGAATAACCAAGTGTTGTTAAAAATATTTGTGCATCACATAATTTGTTAATCTTATTGATTATTGTTGTAATAGCAGCATCTAAATCAGCAGTAGTTCTATTGCTACCAATATCATTTGTTCCTAAATAAACGATGACGATATCAGGATTTCCATTTTCATTTAAAGTATTTATTCTTGCATCAGATTGACCAGCAGAATTGCCACTTCCACATGCTTGAGAACCACTCCATGAGTTATTAATACCTAAAACCATATTATTATTTTTAATTAACTTATACCACCAAGTTAAATCAACAGTTTTAATACTTGTTGAATAACGAGGATAATAGAATTGGTTTTCACCACCATAATAACTATTCATTTCTGATTCTGCTGCATAGAACGTAGTAATACTATCACCTAAGAATGAAATCTTTAATCCATCAAGAGATGTGATTTCAACCGCAATTTTCTTTTCTTCGAAAACGGCTTTATAAACGACATCTTCAACTACTTTAGAAAGATCTTTATCCCAACCTACAAATTCATATTCAAATTCAGCTGTTGCTTCTTTTATAGGATCTTCTGGTGCAATAGGCATTGTACCATAATCAACAGTTTCTTCTTTTAATACTGTACCATCTTCATCTACAAATTTATATGTATATTGATTTTTAACTTTAGAATAAACCGCAGTAATAGTAATATTTTCAGTAACAATTGTAAATTCTTTATCCCAACCAGTAAATGTATAAGTATATTCAGC
>JAZSIL010000273.1:0-13395 GCA_045533785.1 Bacilli bacterium | reverse complement strand
TATTTACAGCACATTTTGTCATATACTTATATTTCACCATCTGTTTTGTTTCATAACTTACTTCAATATTACCATTTTTTATTTCTCTTAATATCTTATTATGATATCCATCAAGACTTTTATTAACCTCAATAATTTCATTTCCATTAAACACATCAACTAATGTTGCATCTAATTTCGAAGAATCTTTAACTATTAAATATTTATAAGTCTTTAACTTCATAGCATCAGGAATCATTAAATTTAAGATTCGTATTAATGGACATATTGTATCATCTTTTAAATACTCAGCTAATTTTAATTGAAGGGGTGTAATAATTGGTTTTAAATCCAATAATTCAATAATAGGCCTTATTTCGCCTTTAAATTTACGCTCTTCATAAGTTTCTAAAACATACCCCATAACTAAACGATTACCATTGCCAAATTCTACTTTTACTCTAACCCCTATATTTATATAAGGAGCCATGTCACAAGGAACTTCATATTCATACATTTGGTCAACATTTGAACTAGCTACATTAATTACTACACTCGCAAGCATGATTAAACCTCCTTTTTTTATTATTATACCATATTTTAAATATTTTTTAAAGTAACATAATAAAAAGCATTGTAATAATTACAATGCTTTAATATTTTATAATTTCTTAATATCGAATTGTTCAGCTTCTTGATCAGAAGAAATCTCAACCTTTTCAACAAGACCAGTACCAGCAGGAATCAATCCACCAATAATGATATTTTCTTTTAGACCTTCTAGGTTATCAATCTTGCCTCTAATCGCAGCTTCTGTAAGAACACGTGTAGTTTCTTGGAATGAAGCAGCAGCTAAGAATGAATCGCTCTTTAGTGATGCTCTAGTAATACCAAGTACTACAGGTTTAACCGCAGGAATACGTAATCCGTTTTCACAGCATTCTTTAAACACACGATATAATTCAGGTTTAGAAATTAATGTTCCAGGTAAAAGATTTGTTTCACCAGAGTCAATAACAACAACTTTTTGTAGCATTTGTTTAACAATGATTTCAACGTGTTTATCTGAAATTTCAACTGCAGCAGCAGTACGATAAGATTTTTGGATTTCTTTTAAGATATACTTTTGAACCTTATCTACAGATGATACTCTTAATAAATCTTTAATATTAACAGTACCTTCACTAATTAAATCACCAGCTTCAACTTTATCGCCAGGTTTAACAGTTGCTTTTTTACCAGCATCTGTTAAATAAACTTTATCATTGTCTGGAATATCACTGTGAATCTTAATTTCATAACGAGAATCTTTAACAAGTTCAACAGATGAAACAACACCTTTAATTTCAGAAATAATACCTTGACCTTTTGGAGCACGTGCTTCAAATAGTTCTTGTACACGTGGAAGACCTTGAGTAATGTCATCACTACCAGATGCAACCCCACCTGAGTGGAACGTTCTCATTGTTAACTGAGTACCAGGTTCACCAATTGATTGAGCAGCAACGATACCAACAACTTCACCTTTTTCTACCAATCCATTTGTAGAAAGGTCAGAACCATAACACTTAATACATACACCAACAGGGCAATTACATGTAAGGTTAGTTCTTACTTCAACTTCTTCAATACCAGCTTTTTCAATTGCATCAGCAATATCACCATCAATAAGTTGACCTTTATTAACAAGTAAAACTTTCTTAGAACCTACTTTGCCATATACAGGTTTAGCAGCGAAACGACCAACAATACGATCTTTTAATGATACTAGTAAGTCATTAACAGGATCAAATGTTTCATCAGATTCATTTTTCTTATAAAGTTTAGTCATAACTAAACCTTTATCAGTACCACAATCTTCAGCAGTAATTGTAATATCTTGGCTTACGTCAACTAAACGTCTAGTCAAATAACCTGATTCAGCAGTCTTAAGCGCTGTATCGGTAGAACCCTTACGAGCACCATGCGTAGAAATAAAGAAGTCTGACATTGACATACCTTCAGAGAAGCACGCTTTAACTGGGATTTCCATTGATTCCCCGTTTGGTTTAGCCATCAGACCACGCATACCAGCAAGTTGGATGAAGTTTGATGAACTACCACGGGCACCAGAATCCGCCATCAAGAAGATGTCATTAATTGAAGCTTCTTCTTCCATGACCTTCTTAATTTCAACTTCGATTTTCTTCTTAGTATCTTCCCAAATCTTAATTACATTTCGTTTACGTTCAACATTTAACATGCTACCACGACGATATTCTCTAGTATATTTCTTAACTTGTTCATCAGCTTCAGCAATAAGTTGATATTTCTTTTCAAGAATTCTAACGTCGAATGCCGAAATTGTTACACCTGAAATTGTAGAATAATAGAAACCTAAATCCTTCATCTTATCAAGTGTTAAAGAGGTTTCAGCAAGTTTACATTGTCTAAATACTTCAGAAATAATAACTGATAATGTCTTTTTCTTAGCAGGTTGACCAAGAGGCATTTTTGCAATTGCTTCTTTGTAATTTGTACCACGTTTAATAAAGAAATATTCAGGAGTACCATTTCTTAAGTTATTTAATGCTTTTTTAGGATCTGTTTCATTAAAATAAACAAAGTGTTCTGGGAATACTTGGTTAAAAATTAATTTACCATAAGTAGTAACAATGAACATATCTTTTAATTGTTCATTAAGTTTAACTTTTTCTTCATATTTAGAATCTTCTGGATCTAAATGAACAAATGGTTTATCAATAGCACGGCCAGGCATTACAAAACGAGTATGGAAGTCAATTTCATGTCTTTCATAAGCATGTTCAACTTCTGAAATATCTTTAAATGCTTTACCTTCACGACCTACAACTAAGTAATTACCAACACTTGGAGCAAGGCCAGCTTTAACATCTTCATTTAAAGATTCAATATCACGATATACATGTTCATCATTAACGATAATTTGGTTATCAAATTCAAATACACGATATTCATAAGCTTTATATAATTCTTCAAATGTATGATATGTTCTATCTGGTTGACTTCTTTCAATTGTTAAATAATAGTTACCAATAATCATATCTTGTGAAGGAGTAACTACTGGTTTACCATCTTTAGGTGCTAAGATATTTTTAGATGCAAGCATCAACATTCTAGCTTCAGCTTGAGCTTCTTCAGATAATGGTACATGCACTGGCATTTGGTCACCATCGAAGTCCGCATTAAATGCTGTTGTTGAAAGTGGGTGTAAACGAATTGCTTTACCTTCAACAAGTACTGGTTCGAATGCTTGAATTGATAGTCTATGTAGCGTAGGAGCACGGTTTAATAATACCGGATGTTCTACAACAATCTTTTCTAATGCATCCATTGCTTCTGGAGCACCTTTTTCAATCAACTCCTTAGCACGTTTAATACCAGCTTTTTCACGTGATGCTTCACTAATTGGAAGTCCATTAGCATCAACTTGGTTTTCATCAACTATTTGATGTTTACGTAAATAGCTAATGATAAATGGTTTAAATAGAATTAATGCCATTTCACGAGGAATACCACATTGATACATCTTTAAGAACGGACCTACACAAATAACTGAACGACCTGAGTAGTCAACACGTTTACCAAGTAAGTTTTGACGGAAACGTCCTTGTTTACCACGAAGAATATCTGATAAAGATTTTAAAGGACGATTCTTTTCTTGAACAACTTTTTTATTACGTTTAGAATTATCAATTAAAGCATCAACAGCTTCTTGTAATAAACGTTTTTCGTTCTTAGTAATTAAATCAGGTGCACCAAGTTCAAATAATTTGCGAAGACGAGTATTACGGTTGATAATACGACGATATAATTCATTAAGGTCAGTTGTCGCAAATCTTCCGCCTTCAAGTAATACCATAGGACGAAGATCAGGTGGTATAACTGGAATTACATCCATTACCATCCATTCAGGCTTATTAGTTTTAGATTGAATAAAGGCTTCAACAATTTCAAGACGTTTAATTAATTTTTCTTTTCTTTGTTTTGTTGCAGTCTTAAGTTCTAAACGAATTTCTGCCATTAATGCAGGTAAATCAAGATTACTTAATAAATATTTAATTGTTTCAGCACCTGTAGTTGCTTTAAAACGACCATAAAAACGGCGTTTATACATTGCATGTTCTTGTTCTGTTAAAATTTGACCACGAGTTAATTCAGTTACGTCATCATTAACATCAACAACATAATAAGATGCTAAATAAACAAGTTCTTCAATTTCTTTAGTCTTCTTTTCTAGTAAAATAGCAATTTTACTAGGAGAATTTCTTAAGTACCAAGTATGAACAACTGGAGCAGCAAGTGCAATATACCCCATACGTTCACGACGTACTTTTGATAATGTAATTTCAACACCACATTTTTCACAAATACGATGTTCACCTACAATCTTACGTGCAGTTTTTCCACAAGCACATTGATTGTCTTTTGTAGGGCCAAAAATTACTTCACAGAATAACCCATCTCGTTCTGGCTTTTGAGTACGATAATTTAGGGTTTCATGTTTCTTAACTTCACCTCTTAAGATTAGTTCTTTAGTTTCTCCATTATCATCAATGTAAGTAACTTTGTCTTTTCTTTTAGGATCGTATTTAAATTCTTTTCCTTGAAGTTCGGGATTTGCCCAAGAAATAATTTCTTCAGGCGATGCAATCCCAATTTTCATATATTTATATTTTCTCAAAAGGAATTCCTCCTATTCTATAGGCCACGCTTGCTAGCTTGTGCCTCTGCAAATTGATCTACTAAACTTTCATTAACAACGTCTTTTCCATCTTGGTCAATTAGTTTAACACTTAAACCTAGACCTTGAAGTTCTTTTACCATAGCACGGAATGCTTCAGGTACACCAGCTTCTGGAATTGGATCACCATCAACGATAGCTTTATAAACTTTATTACGACCAATAATATCATCAGACTTAATAGTCATCATTTCTTGTAATGTATGTGCAGCACCATATGCTTCTAGAGCCCAAACTTCCATTTCACCAAATCTTTGGCCCCCGTTTTGCGCCTTACCACCCATTGGTTGTTGTGTAACAAGAGTATAAGGACCTTCACTACGAGCATGTAATTTGTCATCAACCATGTGTGCAAGTTTAATCATGTACATTACACCAACTGAAATCTTATGGTCAAATTGACGACCAGTTCGACCATCGTAAAGATAAGTCTTACCGTTTTCATCAATAATAGCACGTTTATTACGTGAATCAATCATACCATCTTGAATATCTTTTTCACGTGCTTCATTCATAATTTCAATTAAATCCTTTTTAGTAACACCATCAAATACTGGACTTGCTACTTTTACGCCTAATTTTTTAGCAGCCATACCTAAATGGATTTCAAGAACTTGCCCAATGTTCATACGTGAAGGAACCCCTTGTGGATTTAACATAATATCTACTGGAGTACCATCTGACATAAATGGCATATCTTCTATTGGAACAATATTAGAGATAACCCCTTTGTTACCATGACGACCTGACATTTTGTCACCTTCAGAAATTTTACGTTTTTGAACGATATAAACACGAACAACTTCATTTACTCCTGGTGGTAATTCTGCACCAGACTTACGATTGAATCTTTCAATTTTATTAACGATACCACTACCGCCATGAGGAACTTTTAACGAAGTAATTCTAACTTCTTTAGAATTATCAGCAAATAATGCTTGACTAAGACGTTCTTCTGGGCTTGGTTCAGTTAAACCTTTAGGAGTAAGTTTACCAACTAGTGTATCTCCTTCTTTAACTTCTGAACCTAAAATAACAATACCATTTTCATCAAGATTTTGAACAGATGAATTAGCTTCACCTTCTAAGTCACGAGTGATAACTTCTTTACCAAGTTTAGTATCACGTGCTTCACAAGTATATTCTTCAATATGAATTGAAGTATAAACGTCATCTTGAACCATTCTTTCACTCATAATAACAGCATCTTCAAAGTTATAACCATGCCATGTCATAAATGCGATAACAACGTTACGACCAAGAGCAAGTTCACCTTGTTCCATAGATTGTCCATCAGCAAGAATATCGCCAACTTTAACCTTTTCACCTGGAACAACAATTGGACGTTGGTTAGCACAAGTTGAGTTATTAGAACGTTCATATTTTAATAAATCATAAGTATGATTTACACCATTATTATCTTGAACTACAATTTTTAAACCATCAACTGATACAACAGTTCCATCACAGTCACATATTAATGCAACACCTGAGTCATGAGCAACTTTATATTCAATACCAGTTCCAACAAATGGAGCTTCAGGTTTAAGTAGTGGAATTGCTTGACGTTGCATGTTTGCACCCATTAGTGCACGAGTTGTATCATCGTGTTCTAGGAATGGAATACAAGCAGTACCAACCGCAACAACTTGTTTAGGCGATACGTCAACTAAATCAATATCCATTTTAGTAAGTTCTGTAAATTCTCCACCACGTCTTGCGATAACTTTATCATCAACAATTAAAATTTCATTAGTTTTAGGATCAGTTACCATACCAACGTTAGCTTGAGCAATTATAAATTTTTCTTCATCGTATGCATTTAGATAAACAATTTCATCTGTAATCCATACTTTAGCTGGAACTTTACCAGCTTTATAATCTTCATCGTTTTTATTATTCTTAACAACTAAATAAGGAGTTTCAATAAATCCAAATTTATTTGCACGTGAATATGATGCTAAAGAGTTAATTAACCCGATATTTTGACCTTCTGGTGTTTCTACCGGACAAATACGACCATAATGCGATGTATGTACGTCACGAACTTCGAAACCAGCTCTATCACGTGAAATACCACCTTTACCAAGAGCTGAGATACGACGTTTATGTGTAAGTTCAGCAAGTGGATTAATTTGGTCCATGAATTGTGATAATTGACTAGTACCAAAGAATTCTTGAATAGTTGCAACAAGTGGACGATTGTTAATTAAGTTTTGAGGTGAAACGCTCTTAACTTCAACAGCAGTACTCATTTTGTCACGAATATTCTTTTCTAGTTTAATAAAACCAGTTCTAAATTCGTTTTGTAATAATTCACCAATTAAACGTAAACGTCTATTACCTAAGTGGTCGATATCGTCAATTCTACCTACACCAACATGTAAGTTAAAGAAATATGAGATAGTAGCAAATATATCAGAAAGAACTACGTGACAAGCTTCTTCTCTTTGATCGTTACCAATTAATCTTACTTTAACTTCACCTTCAACAGATTTAACAATAACATCTAACACTTCAAGTGTAACACCGCTACCTTCAAGCATTAATTCATATTCAAATGTTTTACGGAAATGTTCACGATTGTTATTTAATATTTCAACAGTATCGATAACTTGTTCAACACCATTAACTTTTACAATCGCTTTTCTACTAATTTCAGTACCTGCATCTAAAATAATTTCACCAGTTTCAGAATTAATTAAATCTTCAGCTAAACGGTTACCGATAGCACGTTTTACAACATCTAATTTATCGTTAATTTTATAACGTCCTACTTTTGCTAGGTCGTAACGACGAACTTCAAATAAACGGCTTGCGATAAATTTTCTAGCTGCATCTGGAGAAGTCTTTTCACCTTGTCTCAAATTGTCATAAACAACTTTAATAGCACCATCTTCACCAAATGAATCATCTTTATCAGCAGAATTCATAAAATATGTTAGTAAACTTTGAGGAATATGATATTTTTCAGAATCTTCACCAAAGAAAAGACTAATCATATCTGAGTTTCCAGGAACACCTAATGCACGAATAAATGTAACTAGAGGAATTTTCTTTGTACGGTCAATTTTAGCATACCAAATATCTTTGCTACCCATTTCAAATTCAATCCAAATACCACGTGTTGGAATAATTTGACCTGCAAATAATGCTTGACCAGATTTTTTATCAACTTCTTTAGAAAAGAATACACCAGCAGAACGAACAATTTGAGTAACAATTACACGTTCTGAACCATGAATAATAAAAGTACCAGTTGGAGTCATTACAGGGAAATCACCCATAAACACCTTATCTTCTTTTAATTCACCAGTTTCTTTGTTTTCTAAAGCAACTTTACAATATAATTGACGTGAATAGTTAACATTATGCATTTTAGCTTCTTGAATAGTGTACTTAGGTTCACTAAATTCATGTTCTAAAAAGCTTAGCTCAAATTTTTCACCATCACCATGATCTTTAATAGGTGATAGTTCTCTAAATAATGTTGCAAGTCCTTCGCCTAATAACCACTTAAAGGATTCAGTTTGGACCTCAATTAAATTTGGTAATTCAACGTTAGTTTGAACTCGTGCATAGTTTCTTCTAACATTTTTTCTACCATACTGAACATTTTTGTAACTCAAAATTCTCCACCTCTTTTTCAAATTCTAAGTACAAAGGGGTAATATTTTTTAAACGATACTACCTCATTGTATCATATCTTACTTATTCTACCACACAGCTATTTTTTTGTCAAGTAAAATATACTTTTTTTAGTAATTTTTTTAGGAAATTTTTATCTAAAAAAAGAAAAAGTAAGAGAAAACTCATTTTTCTCTTACTTAATAGCCTTAATTATTTCATATCCCTTATCTTTTTGAACAACTTCTACTGTCTTAAATAGCGCTTTTAAAGCTTTTTTAGCAGATTCTGCACCTTGTTTCTTTTGGATCACACACCACATAGATCCACCTTCATTTAAATGTTCATAAGAACCTAAAAGAATACTATGTACAACACTTTTTCCCGCTCTAATTGGTGGATTAGAAACAACTATATCATATTTTCCATTAACATTTTCATAAACATTACTCTCAAAAACTTTAGCATTAGTTAATTTATTTTTTTCTATCGCAAGTTCACAAAGTCCAATAGCTCGCAAGTTAACATCAACCATCGTTACAAAAACTTCTTTATTAATTTTTGCAAGAGTCACTCCAATAGTTCCGTATCCACATCCAACATCTAAAACACTTTTTGCATGCGTTAAGTCAATTGACTTCAAAAGTAAATTACTTCCAAAATCAATTCCACTTTTTGAAAACACACCGTTATCTGCAAAAAAATAAATTTCACTTCCCTTAAAATAATATGTTATTTCTTTAATTTCACTACTTAATTTATCATTGTTTTCGAAATATTGATTTGCCATTTTTTCCTCTTTTATGCGTATTTTTCTATTAACATTTTATCATATTTCTTATCTTTTGTAAATCAAATAAAACTATAAAAAAATAAAAACTCTTATACAAAAAGTATAAGAGTTTTATTTTTATCGTGATAAAGTTTATATTAAATAATTTAATTATTTAACTTCAACTTCAGCGCCAGCTTCTGTTAATTTGTCAGCGATAGCTTTAGCTTCTTCTGGATCAATCTTTTCTTTAACAGGTTTTGGAGCATTGTCAACTAAATCTTTAGCTTCTTTTAAGCCTAAACCAGTAATTTCACGAACTAATTTGATAACTGCTAATTTGTTAGCACCAGCTGATTTTAATACAACATCAACTTCACTTGGTCCTTGTTCTTCAGCAGCAGCAGCAACACCTGCAACAGCAACTGGAGCAGCAGCACTTACACCAAATTCTTCTTCGATAGCCTTTACTAATTCGTTTAATTCTAAAACGCTCATTTCTTTAACAGCACTGATAAATTCTTCAACACTAAACTTTGCCATTTCGTTTTTCCTCCTAAAATTAAATTTTAAAAATTAATGATTTACTTTTGTTCTGAAACTGCATTAAGAGCAACTGCAAGTCCACGAATTGGAGCTTGTAGTACAGATAATAACATTGAAACCATACCAAGTTTGTTTGGTAGTTTTGCAAGAGCAGCCATTTGAGCTTCTGTCATATATGCACCATTAACGATACCAGCTTTAACAGATAATTTTTCATGATCTTTTGCAAATTCATATACAAGTTTTGCAGCTGTAACTTCATCTGGAGCAGTAACATAAGCACATGGACCAACTAAGTGTTCTTCAACACCTGTGCATCCAATTTCTTGAACCGCACGTCTTAAAATGTTATTCTTAGTTACTTTCATTTCACAGTTTTCAGCATGTAACTTAACACGAAGTTCTGAAACTTCTGCTACAGTTAATCCTAGGTAATCAACGAATAATGTGGAACTAGCGCCATTGATTTTATTAACAACAGCTAGAACCTCTTCTTGTTTCTTAGCGATAGTCGCTTCATTCATTGTTTTCACCTCCTGAAAATTTCTTCCTAAAAAGCTTTTGCCTAATAGGAAACATTTTTATCCTCGGTAGGATGTACCTTTTAAGTAATTGAAACTGTCTTATTTTCAATCACTCCTACTGTCTACGGCAGAGACTTTATATTATACTTATGAATTTTTTACTTTGAATAATTTTTATTTAATGTTACACAATTGTTATGCAATTGTACTTGAGTCAACTTTAACACCAGGACCCATAGTTGAAGTAACATTAGCACTTAATACGTAAACACCTTTAACAGTTGAAGGTTTAATACGTAATAATTGACGATAAATAGCTTGAATATTTTCTTTTAAAGCTTCATCACTGAATGAAACTTTACCAACAGGAACTTGGATATTACCAACTTTGTCAGTACGATATTCAACTTTACCAGCCTTGAATTCTTTAACAGTTTGTTCGATGTTCATTGTAACTGTACCAGTTTTAGGGTTTGGCATTAAACCTTTTGGACCTAAAACACGTCCTAGTTTACCAAGTTCACCCATCATATCTGGAGTTGCGATGATCATATCAAATTCGAACCAACCCATTTTGATTTTTTCAAGGTATTCTGCATCACCTGCATAATCAGCACCAGCATCTAAAGCTTCTTTAGCTTTAGCACCACGAGCGATTACTAATACTCTAACAGTTTTACCTGTTCCATGAGGTAGTGATACAGCACCACGTAAGTTTTGTTCTGCCTTACGAGGGTCAATATTTAATGTGAATGCAGCTTCAACAGTTGCATCAAATTTAACAGTACTAGTCTTTTTTACTAGTTCAACAGCTTCATCTAATGAATATTTTTTATTACTATCCACTAACTTAGCTGCTTCTAGGTATTTTTTACCTCTTTTAGCCATGTTTGTTTTCCTCCTTAATGTGGTATAACGGAATCTCCTCCCACAACAAGAGATTTTTTTAAGAAGAATAATTCTTCTTATTTCAAATCACTCTTGTACAGAAATTTATTGAAAAAGAATTAGTCTTCTACAACGATTCCCATTTGTCTTGCAGTACCTTCGATGATTCTAGCAGCACTTTCTACATCATATGCATTTAAATCAGGTAGCTTAGTTTGTGCAATTTCTAAAAGCTTTGCTCTAGAAATAGTAGCAACTTTAGTCTTCTTAGAATTTGAAGAACCCTTTTGAACATTAGCAGCCTTCTTTAAAAGGTCAGATGCAGGTGGAGTTTTAGTAATAAATGTGAAACTTCTGTCATCATAAACATAGATTTCAACAGGTACTACATAACCAGCCATGCTTGCAGTCTTATCATTGAATTGACTACAGAATTGTTGGATGTTTACACCCGCTTGCCCAAGAGCTGGACCAACTGGTGGAGCCGGATTGGCTTTTCCTGCAGCGATTTGAAGTTTAACAACTTTTTTAATTTGTTTAACTTTAGCCACGCGACACACCTCCTTTTAATTGTCCGTGATGTGGTTTATGAACACTATGATGTTCTCCCACACATATAAAAATTAATTCATAGTATATATTGCGTCAAAGCACGCGAATATATTTTACACTATTTTCCTATTAAAGTCAAATATAATGTTCTTTTTTAATACAAAAAAGACTTAAATTTTAACATAAACTTAAGTCTTTAAATATTTTACTATTTTAAATCTTTTTTCATATCTGCAAAACTTTGTGCAACTCTAAATCCAGCACCTAAATAAATAAATCTTGCAGGATTATCAAGGCCTGTAAAGAAAGTCATATAACTTGCTCCCATTTCTTTTAAATATTTACATAAGTTGCAGAATAAACCTTTACCAAGTCCTGCTTTTCTTTCGTTAGGATCAACAACAATACCATCTAAATGCCCACGTCCAGTTGGTTCGACATACATTGCACCTGTCCAACCAACAACTTTACCATTATTAGAAGCAACTAAGAATGGATAAGGTTTTTCACGTTTTAAATTGTTTTTAATTGATGCAGCAAATCCAGGATTATTAATAACTTCACAGAATTCATCAATTCCATAATGTTTTGCAGGATCATATAATTCTACTACTAAACCACGTTTAGCATTTTCTTCCATTTTTGCTTGAACTGCCTCAGGCATTTCATATTCAGCAAGAGGTAAATGAAATCCTTCATGAATACTATTAACATAATAACCATGATGATATAAGAAAATATAAAAATCACTATTAATTCTTACACATGGCATACCAGGATGCATATGATGATCAGTATTAGGAATATACCAAGGCCAATTTACTCCACCTACAAATACAAATCTAACACTATTTCTTCCTTTTGCTTTAGCAAATGCTTCTACTTTTTCAAGTAATGCACTTCCGATTCCTTGACGTCTACATTCTTTTTTAACAAAGAATGTATGTAAATAACAAGAAGCTTTTTCATTTCCATCATCAGATGGTCTAACCATTGCACTTGCAAAACCTACCACATCTTCACCTTCAAGCGCTACAAATGCACCATCTACATTAAATGCACTACTTTTAAATAAATGACCGCAAAAACCTTCATACGAAAATTCTTTAAAGAAGTCTTCTTCATCTCGTACATTCATAAACAAATCATAAATTTGCTTAGAATATTTTTCCTCAAATTGAACAATTTTAGCCATATTTTTATCTCCTTTTTTTATTTTTTTCTACTAGGTGCATATTTAACATATTTACTTTTATAATACGCAACAACACTAGTTAAAACCGATTTCGAAATTCTATCTTCAACGACTTCAACATTACCATCAATGAACTTTAAGTAACATGCAATTCTTTTTAAATAATCAAAAACTTTTTGGCAATGTGTAAGCTCCATTACAATAAGCATTGAATCTGTCTTTTTATCACATAAAACCGAAAGTTTAACAAATTCAGGAACTTTTTTTAATACTTCATTGCATTTTTCAATATATTGTTGTTTTTGTTCATCATTTAATTCTTTTAAATACGCATTTTCTTCATTTTTGAACATATCATCAGTATCAACAATATCTTTAATAAAGTTAAGTTCAATATCTAATAATAAATTATCTGCAAGTGCAACTCTAAATAAAATTGCTTGTATAAAATGATCTAATTCTAAAAACAATTCTTCTTTGCTAACCTCATATTCATCACCGATAAAATCATACATTTTATTCCTATAATTAATTAACTTATTATATAAAG
>JAZSIL010000058.1:0-13024 GCA_045533785.1 Bacilli bacterium | reverse complement strand
AATAATCTCATCAATTAAAAAACGACTTAATCCAAATGGTTTTAATAAACTAAAAATAACTTCTTTTATCAAATAATCATTTAAACAAAGTAACTTTTCAATTTTAAATTTAATATAATCAGATGTATTTATAACATTTTCTTCTACAAAATCACATACATACTCATCAAGTAAACTTGCTGCACCTAAAAGCGATTCACTGTAATAATTAACAGCTTCAATTAAATTAGGGTTTTCTTTCATTAAAAATGGTTCTATATCAAGCCTAATTCGATTTCTTAAATGATCATATTCACTATTTGTTATATCATCAAAATACTTTATACCATTATTATTAGCATAATCTTCAATTTCTAATCGGGAAACTTTTAATAATGGACGGTATAAAACTAAATCTTTAAACTTAGATTCAACTTCAATTCCTGCATAACCTTTTAAAGAAGATTGCTTCATAAAACGCATTAAAATCGTTTCTAAATTATCATTAGCATGATGAGCAAGCAAAATTAACTTCGCATTAAATTTAGCCGCCACTTCTTCAAAAAATTCATATCTTTTACATCTTGCAGCACTTTCAAAATTTTTATCAGATAAAAAATTTAAACGCTTTACACAAAGTTTTAAATCATTTTTTTCACAAAACTCATTAATATATTCCTCTTCAACTTTTGATTCATCTCTTACCCCATGATTAACATGCGCAACAATAATTTGCTCTTTCTTTAAAGCCCTCATACACAAATCAAGAAGCACACACGAATCAACACCTGTAGAACATGCAACAATTACTTTTTCATTTAATACACGCGTTTTAATATCTAAAACAATATTATTCATAAATAATACTCCATAAAATTTCAATTATATATATTATACCACTTTTTTAATAAAAATCAAGAAAACTAAAAAGAATGGAAAATATCCATTCTGTTATTTTTTCATTTTCAAAACTTTAACAGACAATATATTAGTATCAAAACTCTTTATCATATCACATTCCTTATGGTATCTAAAAAGTGCATCTTTAATAAGTAAATCTATAAACTCTTTAAAAGAGTACGATGGATATAAATAAAAAGCAAGCGATCCTGGAATCGTATTAACTTCATTAAAATAAAGCTTATTATTTACTTTATCATATAAATAATCAACCCTTACAACTCCACTAAAACCTAAGACCTTATAGATTGTTTTCGTATAATTTCTAATCTCCGATTCTAATTCATCACTAATCTTAGCTGGTACACACCTATTATCCTTTTCTACTTCTTTTAATCCACCATCATTATACTTATCATCAAAAGTCAAAAAATCATTTTTTGAAGAAACCTCCTCAACAAGCGATGTAACAAGTTCACCTTTTGAAGAAAAACACGCCATATTATACTCCACAAAATCTTCAAGCTTGTGCTCTACAATTACTTTATCAGAATACTTAAGAGCATTAGTTATTCCCTCTTTTAATTCTATTTCATTAGTTGCAATACTTATCCCAATACTAGAGCCAAGCAATGCTGGTTTAATAATAAGTGGGAAACTAAAACTACTAATTATTTTACCAATCTTCTTATCTAAACTATCATAAGTAACTTCAATAAACTTAGCCATCCTAATTCCACTAGATTTTAAAACCCTCTTACAAAGCCCTTTATCCTGTGCAACTGCACTTGAAGTTACCCCACTACAAACATTAGGAACCTTTAAAAGTTCAATCATTCCCGCTAAGCTGCCATCTTCAACACCCTTACCATGAACAACCGGAAAAAAAACATCCACTCTCCATTTACGCCCCTTTTGAATCAAATATGTTTTATCATTATCACGCCTAAAATAACAATTGGATTTTTTTCCTAGAAACTTATTTTCTTTAAAACAATCAAGCGAATCAAATTTCTTTAAACATATCAAATCATTATTCTTAGATAAATAAACAACTTTAACATTATACTTATCTTTATCCATATTTAAAACAGTTTGTAAGCCCGAAATCAGCGAAATTTCGTGTTCTACACTGCATCCACCAATTAATACACAAACATTAATTAAACCTTCAAAATTCATATACTCACCTCATTAAATAATTATCCGGTAAATCATTCTCAATTAAAATATTAACATACTCATAACTAAAATTAACATATTTACTCTTTATATAACTTAACGCATCAACAAAAGAATTAACACAAACAAATTTAATATTTCTTTTATTTAATATACTTTTTAAGATCTTAACTTCTTTATTATTAACTAAAACAATATCATCAAGACCATCTAAACAAACACTAAGCTTATCCATAATCAAAGAACTATAAACTCCTCCATCAACAACACCTGGAGTAATAATGCACTTCACACCACTTAACCTCTTAAGTACATTAACAGCAGACAAAAACCCTTCTGTATTAGAATTAAAACTATCATCTAAAAGTCGATATTTAACATTCTTTTCTTCAAAAGTCTTTAGACTTAATCTATTTTCAATATTACATAGATTCTCAACACCCTTTTTAAAAGCATCATCACTTAAATAAAACTTATCATCAAGCATTTTTTTAACAGCATAACAAAGAACAATATTATCAATATTATGGTCACCTAAAAGTTTAGTCTTAAGATGAATAACAAACTTATTATAAGAATAAATATCAAACTCAGTCCATAAATCATCAAACTTTATATTACAAGCATAATACTTACCATACTTCTTATTAACACCAATACATTCTTTAATGCCATCAATACTTAATCCATTTAAATAATCATTACCATAATTTAAAACAAGTTTCCCATCACTATTTAAACTACTTGCTAGTTCCCACTTTGTTTTTAATACATTATCAATACTTTTAAAACTAGCCATATGCTGATAACCAACTGAAGTAATAACCCCAACATCAGGTTTTATCATCTCTGTAATTTCTTTAATATCTCCGGGTTTTGTTGCACCAGCTTCACAAAAGAAAATTTCACTTAAACCACTCATATTATCAATAACACATTTGGATATCCCCATTGGTGTATTATATGATTTTGGAGTTGCAAAAACAAAATACTCATTCTTATAAAGAGATTCTAACATCTTTTTAATGCTCGTCTTCCCAAAACTACCAGTAATACAAACAACAAAAGGATTAACTTTCTTAAGTTTTCTTATAGCTTTATTTTTATAAAACCTTTTAACCAAAAACTCAAACGGACTTAATATTAAATTAGCAACCATTAATATAAATGGTAAACAAAAAAGAACCATTAAAAAAGTAACACGTGTAAAAGAAAAAATAAATGGTAATGTAACAAACAATAAACTTAAAATAAATAACCTAAAAACACGTTTTGTAAACTTAAGTTTAATAATATACTTCACTTTAATTAACGAAAAAACTAAAACAAATATATATACAAACAAATCAACATAACTAATTTTTAAGAAAAACAAAATAGATAAATAACAACAAAAAACAAAAGGTAACCCCAAATAAAACTTTTTTAAATATCTTACCAAACTAAAATTCATATAATGCTCTTGCTGCAACATCAACAAAAGAAAATAAACACCTTTAATAATTGGTAATAAAAATACTAAATACATACCTATACCCCTAAATACTCTTCAAAAACTCTAATAAAATAATAATAATTATCTAAAAACGGAAAATGACCACTTCCCGGAATAACAACAATTTCACTATTCTCAATTAATTTATGAATTAACTTTCCATCTTTTAATGGAGTACTTTTATCAACCCTACCCCAAATAAGCAACGTTTCACACTTGATTTTTCTAAATATTCTTCTTTGGTCATAATTAACCGCATAAATAAGCATCTTTTTTTTAACCATTGAAGCATTCACATAATCTGTACTTCCACTGCTTACAACTAAGTTATTATATTTCATCACATTTTTAGTCACTCTATAAAACCACTTTTTAAATTTATATATTCTAACCTTAAGAAATTTTTTCAAACTAAATCTTTTTATACCAGCAGAATCTATTAAAATAAGCTTTTTAACATTTCCATATTCAGCTGCATATTCTGCGGCAACACGTCCTCCATATGAATGTCCAACCAAAATAATATTGTATAGCCCAATAGATTTAATTAAGCCATCTATAACATTAGTGACTTCTTTAACACTTTGCGCTTCATTAGGTTCACAAGACTTACCAAATCCAGGCAAATCAACTAAATACACGCAGTATTTCTTACTCAGCTTAACCGCAATAGGTCTAAAAATATTAGAAGAACAACCCCATCCATGTAAAAACACAATAGGGTCTCCTTTTCCTATTTCTTCATAATATATTTTTAATCCGTTATGATAATAAAACACACTTATCACGTTCCCTCTAAAATATATGCAATAAAATATTCAACTATTACATATACTTTTAAAAAAAGGAGGAACACATGAATAACACCAATTACCCTTATAAAGTAAAAAGCTTACCATATCAATTAGTAAGCTTAGAACCGATTATTGATAAAACAACATTATCAATACATCATGATAAAATCTATGTAAACTATGTTGAAAAACTGAATTTACTTATAAAAGAAAACAAATGTTTAGAAAACTATTCAATAGAAGAACTCATATCTAATCCATATCTTATCCCCCCAACAATCCTAACTAAAGTCTTATATTATGCTGGAGGAATATATAACCACGAATTATATTTCGAAAATTTATGTCCGTTAAAAAACACCCAACCAAATGGATTATTTAAAGAAAAAATTATAGAAACATATAAAACATTAGATAACTATCACAAAATTATCTCAGAACTAGTAACCTCTCCTATTAACTATCACTGGATAATTACTACCTTAAATTATAAAAACGAATTAAAAACAATTGGACTAAAAGACAATGACACCAGTATTACATTAAACTTATATCCAATTTTAGTTATCGATATCGCAGAGCATGCTTATTTTATAAAATATCATAATCACAAAGAACATTACGTTTCTAACCTCTTTTCAATCATCAATTATGACATAGTAAACGAAAGAATAAAAAAAATTAAAAATTTTTAAAAATAAAAAGAGCAATTTTAAGATTTTTTTTAATTATATAAGTGAGAGGAGAAAAAAGATATGTATCTAACAATCAAACAAAGTTATAAACCTAATAAATCCGAAAGAAAACTTTTAAACTTACTATGTCATATTTCCAAAAATATTTATAACAGTTACTTATATGTTTATAGATATGCATACTTCAACAATATTGAATATATTGACCAACTTTTAAATAAGAAACTTTATAAAAACGAGAACTTTAAATGGATTAATCAAGATACAACAAAAGCGATAAGAAGAAAAGTAGTTGTAAATATGAACAACTTTAAAAATGGTTATATAAAAATCCCAAAGTACTTAGATAAACACTCAATGTTTCCTATTTTCATTAGTACCCCAAAAGTTATAACCATCAAAAACAATTTATATTTCAAAATTCCTTACGCTGATTTAACTAAATCCAGTAAAATATTTCAAACAATATTTGAAGATGAACTTATTAATTGTTTCATAAAGGAATCAGCATTAAATGAAACCTTTGATATTTATATAAAAGTTCCAAGACACTTATATAAAAAACAAATAAGAGAAGTAACAATTAAACCTAAATTTAATGGACTAGAATATGAAATCCTATATAGTTATATCGACGATTTAAAACCATTAAAACTCCCTGAAAACTTCAACAATATAATGGCAATTGATTTAGGAATAAATAATCTCGCTTCCATCATAATATCAAACAACAAATCTTTTTTAATAGATGGAAAATACCTCAAATCAATTAACCAATATTATAACAAACAAATAGCTCATTATAGTTCTATAAAACCAAATAATAAAAAACTTACTAAAAAAGAATATCTAATTCACAAAAAAAGAAATAACAGAACATCTGACTATATTCATAAAGCAGCAAAACAAGTAATCAAACTTGCAATAACAAATGAAGTTTCAGAGATTATCATAGGTTATAACTATAATTTCAAAAGTAAATCACTTAATTTAAAAAAATCAAATCAACTTTTCAAAGAAATTCCACTTTCCAAATTTAAAGATTTAATTATTTCAAAAGCAAAAAAATACTCTATTAAATCATCAACCATAAATGAATCATACACTTCAATATGTTCATTTTATGATAATGAAGACATTAAATTTCACTATAAATATCAAGGAACAAGAATATCAAGAGGATTATTTAAAACAAAAAAAGGAATAATCGTTAATGCGGATATAAACGCTGCACTTAATATTTTAAAGAAAAGTAAACCCAAAAGAACTGATATACTATCATTTCTTAGGAATAGTGGCCAACTGATGCCTTGTAGATTAAAGGTAATTCTTTAACTTCTACAAAAAAGAACCCCCGAAGGGGTTCTACTACTTATTTAGCAACCAATGGAGTATGCTCTCCAATGGAGGTTATGTTATCCAATAGAGTCTTTCATCTCTAGCTTAATCAACTGATTAAGTTCAACGGCATACTCCATTGGCAGTTCTTTAGCAAATGGTTCAATGAAGCCCATAACAATCATTTCAGTAGCTTGCGCTTCTGTTAATCCTCTACTCATAAGATAGAACAATTGGTCTTCACTGACCTTTGAAACAGTGGCTTCATGTTCAATATAAGATGAATCATTTTCAACAATATTTGTTGGAATAGTATCAGATGTAGATATATTATCCAAAATAATTGTATCACATTCAATATGTGATTTAGCATTTGTAGCAGCTTTAGCGTGACGAACAGTACCACGATAATTTACTTTACCACCACCACGGCAGATCGACTTAGAAATAATTTGACTAGTAGTGTTCGGTGCTAAATGAATCATCTTGGCACCAGTATCTTGAATTTGTTCCGCTCCTGCAAACGCAATTGAAATCGTTGTACCTTTTGCACCTTCACCAGCTAAAATACAAGCTGGATATTTCATATTAATAGCAGAACCAATATTACCGTCGATCCATTCCATATGACCATAATCTTTAACTAAAGTACGTTTCGTAACAAGATTTATAATATTGTTGGACCAATTTTGAACTGTTGAATATCGACAATATCCGTGTTTTCCAACAAATATTTCAACTACAGCTGCATGCAGTGAATACTCACTATATTGTGGTGCTGTACAACCTTCAACATAATGCACGCTAGCTTCATCATCAACGATAATAAGCGTACGTTCAAATTGTCCCATTTGTTCTGTATTAATTCTAAAATACGACTGAAGTGGTTTTTCTAACATTACTCCCTTAGGAACATAAATAAAGGAACCTCCACTCCAAACCGCTGTATTAAGGGCTGCAAACATATTGTCCGCAGCAGGAACAACTTTAGAAAAATACTCTTTAACAAGTTCAGGATAAAGACGTACTGCAGTGTCAGTATCACAAAATATAACACCTTTTTCTTCTAATTCTTTTAAAGTATTATGGTAAACAACTTCAGACTCGAATTGCGTAGAAACTCCCGCTAAATATTTTCTTTCCGCCTCAGGTATACCTAATTTCTCAAAAGTCTCTTTGATTGCCTCAGGTACATCATCCCAACTCTTCTCAGTCTTTTTACTAGACTTTATATAGTAAATATATTCATCAAAATTAACACTTGATAGATCTGGTCCAAATTTGGGCCATTTCATTTTAGCAAATTCATTATATGCTTTTAAACGAATATCAAGCATCCACTTTGGTTCATTTTTCATCGCAGAAATCTTACGAACAACTTCTTCAGAAATACCTTTACCAGTGTCAAACACATTCTCAACATCAGTGTGGAAACCATATTTATAATCAGTACCAACTATTTGTTCATACTTTTCATTTTTGTTACTCATCTACAGATTCCCCCTCTTCTCCATGAATTATAGCTCCAGCAGCACGCCAAGCAAGCGTTGCACATTTAGCACGAGGTGGATAATTATGAATATTAACATACACAATAGCATCACCTAAACGATCTTCATCATCTGGATAATTACCTTTTATTAACTCATAAAAATCCTCAATTATCTCATTAGCAACTTGAATACTCTTACCTTTTAAAGTTTCACTCATAACCGATGCACTAGAACAACAAATCGCACACCCAGTTCCAATATGACGAACATCTTTAATAATACCATCTTTAATATCTAATTGAACAGTAACATCATCACCACAAGATGGATTCTTTACTTTCAACGTTTTATAACCAGCGATTAATCCTTTATTACGAGGATAATTTCGGTGGTCTTTTAATACTTGATTATATAGATCAGAAATACCTGCCATATTACCACTCCTTAAAATAATCCGCTGAATCTTTCACAGCCTCTATAAACTTATCACAATCTTCAAAATCATTATAAATATAGAAACATGCACGAAGTGTTCCAATTGTATCTAACCATTTAATAATAAGTTGTGCGCAATGGTGTCCTGCTCGTAAACAAATATCACGCTCATCAAATAAAGTAGACGCATCATGAGGATGAACCCCAGTCATATTAAACGCAATAATACCAGTTTCAGAACTCTTATTATATATAGTAACACCATCAATCTTAACAAGTTCGCGCATTGTATATTCCATTAAAGCTCTCTCATGAGCTTGTATTTTTTCATATCCAATACTTTCAATATATCTTATAGCCTCTTTAAAAGCAATTGCCTCTGCAATAGGCGGAGTTCCAGTTTCAAACTTAAACGGAGCATCTTTCCAAGTTGACTCATCTTTATACACTTCATCAATCATGTCACCACCAAACTCAACAGGACGCATTGCTTTTAAATATTTATACTTGCCATACAAAATACCAAACCCAGTAGGGCCAAACATCTTATGAGCAGAAAAAGCAAGGAAATCACAATCTAAATCTTTTACATCAACCTTCATATGCGGTACAGATTGCGCAGCATCAACCACAACAACAGCACCAACTTCATGAGCTAAATCAATAATTTCTTTAATAGGAGTTACATACCCCATTACATTAGAAACATGAGTTAAAACAATAACCTTCGTTTTACAAGATAAAACCTTCTTAAACGCTTCAACTGTAATTCTACCTTCACTATCTAGTTCTACATATTTTAAAGTAGCGCCCTTAACTTTACAAACATTTTGCCATGGAAGAATACAAGAATGATGTTCAAGTTCAGAAGAAATCACCTCATCACCCTCACATAAATTATTCATCCCATAACTTTGTGCAACTAAATTAAGCCCATTAGAAGCCCCTTTAGTAAATACAACTTCACGTTCTTTACAATTCAAAAACTTAGCACAAACAGCGCGTGTTTCTTCATATTCAGTTGTCGCAGTATAGCTTAACTTATAAACACCACGATTAACATTAACACCATACTTTTCATAATACTCATCAAGTTTATCAATAACACATTTAGGTTTTAAAGAAGTAGCACCACTATCCAAATAAACAAGATTTGGATTATTAACTAAAACTGGAAAATCATTCTTAACATCTAATAAAACCTTTTTATCTGGATAACTCATCCTAACTCCTCCTTTTAATTTTTATAATTTACTAACAAAATGTTCACTAATTTCTTTTCTTAATTCTACATCATCGATTTTATCTAAAAGTGGTTGAACAAACCCAAGTACAATTAACTTAGATGCTTCTTTTTCATCAAGACCTCTACTCATTAAATAAAATAAATCTTCTTTACTAATAGAACCAATACTTGCCGCATGATTTGCTATTACATCATATTCATCAATATACAAATTTGGCATGGCTTTTATCTTTGCATTTTTAGATAATGTTAAACCTTTAGCTTTTTGACGAACCACACTTTTACTTGCACCGGCAACAATTTTAGCATTATTATTAAGCACCATATTAGCCTCATCAACCGCAATAGCATAATTAGCAAAATCACTCGATGTCTCTTTACACATATGCATAAGCATAATATTACTTTCAAGTGTTGCATTTCCACCAACTAAAAGAACATTTAAAATATTACAAGTTGCACCTTCTTTATTTAATACAATAGTCTCATTTAAACTAGCATTTTTATCAGTCGTACAAACATTATATATATTTAACACTGATCCCTTTTCAAGATTAGCCTGTAAATTAAAAGCACAAGCGTTACTTCCATCATTAAAAACAATTATCGTTTTATGTTCATTTTCTTTTAGAAAGTATTCTTTATTACAACAAAAGTTTGTTACTTTCTCAACTAATACTTCTGCCATTATTTGTCACCTTTATCCATTGACTCTTTTAAAGCACAAGTACCAAGAATATTACCACTAATATTTGGACCTTCATCTAACTCATCTATACCTAATTCTTCTTTTAACCAGTCATAACCTTCTTTATCAACTTTTTCCATTAACTCTAAACCACCGGATTTAACAACTACACCATTCATTAAAATATGAACATAGTCAGCTTTAATATAATCAAGTAATCTTTCGTAGTGAGTAATAATTAATGAACCAAATTCACTTGACTTCATAGCATTAACATTTTCACCAACAATTCTTAACGCATCAACATCAAGTCCAGAGTCAATTTCATCTAAAATAGCAAACTTAGGTTTTAATAATTTCATTTGAAGAATTTCATTACGTTTCTTTTCACCACCAGAGAATCCCTCATTAACATAACGATGTGGTAAATCTTCACGCATTTTTAGCTCTTCACAAGCTTTATCTAACGAACGAATAAACTTAAGTAAAGGTAGTGTTTCACCTTCTGGAAGTCTAGCATGCATAGCAGTTTTAATAAAATCAGAATTAGTAACACCAGTAATTTCACTTGGATACTGCATTGCAAGGAATAATCCTTTACGACTTCTTTCATCAACACTCATAGCAAGAACATCTTCACCATCTAATAAGATTTGTCCGCTAGTTACTTGATATTTATAATGCCCCATGATAGTAGCAGCAAGTGTAGATTTACCAGTTCCATTAGGCCCCATTACGACATGAAACTCACCAGTATTCATTTCTAAATTAACACCTTTTAAAATTTCTTTTCCTTCTACACTAACATGTAAATCAATAATTTGTAATTTTGACATTTTAAATTACCTCTACTTTCTTTATAAACTATTAACCAATATTACTTTTTAAAATAATGGATTAACTAATTACGTAATACCTCAATATATTATTATACCAAATTTTTACATTATTATCATTAAATATGGTAAATAAAGTTTTTTATTTTCTAATAAAATCTACAAACAACAAAAAAACTATCATAGAGTATTTCTACAATAGTTTTTAACTTTTAATATAATGGTAAGTTAGAACCCACATAAAGCCAGAAACTAACCACTTTTTCATCTCTTAAGACAATAATTGCACCAGATAAAAATTCAACACAATCATCAAATTCATAAAATTTACGATCTCCAATACAAATAAAACCACTTTTTTCATCATAATAAGTATCATCTTGTTTATTAATCTGAATATACGTTTTATTGCGGATATCAACACCAGTTGTATTTACCTTTAAAATTCCTTTTATAGCATTTGGTGTTTTTAATTTTTTCTTAAGCCAAATAGAACGAGGTAAAAGTCCCTTAACGCCAATAACAGTTTTACTATCAGGATCAACTTCAACTCCTGCAAATCCAATTCCAATAGATATAAGAGCATTAGAATGATCAGGAAAACCTAATGAGCTCTTTTCAACATTATACATAAACTTTCCAACTTCATCGCATTTTTCAAAATCAAAACTTACTTTAATCTTTTCACTTTCTTCAAAAGCTTTAAAATTCTTGCGATGTTGCATAAACTCAACAATTAGTTCAGTTTCTTTTTCAAAGGATCCTAACATCTTCGTTTTTTGTTTCTTAGCAAAATAACTATTATACCAACTTGCAACCGGGAAAAGCACTAATACAACTATAAAGCATACAAATAGTCCCCAATTAAATTCATCTGTTAGTATTTTTAGAACAATTACAGCTATTATTGCGATACCAGAAATTACTGTATTAATAATTGGTGCTACAATATTTGGTTTATTTTTTCTTTTATCTTTATCTATATCTTTACTTACGTTTAACATCTTAATATTTACCCCAAATACCCGTCATAATATCTTCTTTACTTTCAACAACATAAGATACTCTATCTTCTGCAAAAAAAGCAACACAGTAATATTTAATTGCTTTTCCTTTTTCAAACTTCTTTTGTGCATCAGCACGTGAAGTTGCACCCTCAAACCAATATTGAAATTCAAAAAATTCTATTGTTTCTGTATCATCAGGTTTTCCCATTAAAGCATGAACCTCATCAGGTGTCATTCCAACTCTAATTCTTTTTAAATTTCTTTCACTTGCTACTCCAGCTGTACATCCACTTAAAACAAGTGCAAAAAGCAAAGTGATTATTAATATTTTAATTTTTCTCATAACTATATACCTACCTTATATATAGTATAACATAATTATAAACTAAATATAAAATTAATACAAAAAAAGTTGATAGCATTAAACTATCAACTTTTAAAACTAAGTTATTTTAAATCATCTGCAGTAATTTCAGTATACTTAGCAGCTGTTGCTTTATTCAACAATACAGTAACAGTAATACCTTTCACAGTTTTGCCTTCATCTAATTTAGCTTTGATATCATCAACAGTCGTACAACCTTTAACAGCAATAATTACACCAGAAGCTGCTCCAATTTTTTCGCCAGTTCCAATCCATACAGCTTCATCACCTAGGTCTTCTTTTACTTCAGTAAAAGTTAATGGTTCTCCTTTTTCAGCAGCTTTATTAACTTTATCAGCATAGTTTTGACTAATTTTTCCACAGCTAGCTAAAGTTAAAACAAATGCAATTGCAACAACAAATAAACTCAATCTTTTAACTAATTTCATTTTGATCTCCTCCTTTTTTTATGCGTTTATAATATATCACTTTAAGAAACTTAATTCAACTTTTTAGTTAACAAAAAATACTAGAATACATTTACATTCAAGTAGAATACAAATTCAAAAAAG
>JAZSIL010000199.1:0-2944 GCA_045533785.1 Bacilli bacterium | reverse complement strand
AAAAGGGTGTGTAAACAGGATCGATGCCCGTGTCTCTGCCGGGGAAGTCGATGGCGTAGGTGCCCATATGACTGTAGCTGCCGTTCATGCCCTGCGAAATATTCAGACAATCCATCACAAATAATGCCTTTTTCGATCAATTCAATAGATGTAGTGTTATTTGAATATAGAGCATTAGAATATAAATTATTAAAGACTACTTTACCTGTTAGAACAATTTCTAACATCTTGATAAGTGTTTTTACATTTTCAAAACTAAAATTAATATTTGCATTAACATAATTACTAAGTTCTAATAGTTTGCCATTTAATAATTTAAGTTTTTCTTTTAAGTCCAACACTTCATCATATAAAGCTTCTTTCATTGTAAATACATAATTCGAAATATCAAATGCATAGTATGGTGAGTCAATATACTCGCCATATTGTTTTTTAATCGAATTAAGTTTTTCAAATAATTCATTGATATCTTTTAAATTATTTTCAGTTATTTGTAAATATTTATTTTGATCAACTTTTAAATCAATTAAATAATCTTCTTTAGAAAAGTAATAAACAATCGCATCATGCAATGAATAAACAAATCTTTTTTCATGAATACGTTTAACGAAATCATTTAAATATTCACGGTTTTTTGCAAGTTCATTAATTTGTTCTGTAAATGTTGCAGGAGACTTAGTGTGATCATGAGCTAAAGCTTTTCCAATTTGATCTAATACTGCACGTTTATTTGCTTTATGTGAGTGAAGTTCTAAACAAAAACATCCTAGATTAATATCATCAATACGCTTTTTAACAACTTCTAAAGCTGCCATTTTTTCTGCAACAAATAGAACAGTCTTACCATTATACATTGCATTAATAATCATATTAACAATAGTTTGTGATTTACCAGTTCCAGGAGGACCATCTAAAACAAAACTTTCACCTTTTGTTGAAAGAGCAATTGCTTTGATTTGTGAGCTATCTGCAGGTAGTGGAATTGCTAAATCATCAGGATTGAAATCATTATCTACATCAAATTCAAATTCAAACTCACGTTTAATTGGAAGACCATCAACAAAACCTTTAATAACTTTATTTTCTAAAAGTTGTTCTTTTCTATTATGAATATCTTCCCATAAAATATAATTTGCAAAAGAGAATGTCGATAAGAATACTTTATTATCATCCACTGCAATCATACATTCAGATGAAGTTTTTTCTCTAATTGCATTAAAAACTGATGCTATATTTAAATTACTAATCTCTTTATCAATGTCATACAATGATTCAAAAGAAATATCACATGTTTGATTTAAGTATTCTAAAACAGTTGTATTAATAGCAATATTATCGCAATCTAAAAGTAATTCATAACCATTAATTGTACGTTTATTTTTACCACGAACAGGAATTAAAAATACTGGAGCAAGTAGTGACTTCTTTGAGTTCTTTGGCGTAAAATTAATTAAACCAAAACTTAAGTATAAATTATTAGAACCTGTTTCTTCAATTGAAGAGTTACCAGCTCTAAATAATGATTTTAATGTTGAATCAGTTGTACATATCGCATAAATGCCACGTTTAGCTAAATCATCAATATTAGTTGTGTCATCACTATACTCATAGTACGTATTAGGTGGTAAAACTTTATCATTTGGGTATAAATAAATCTTATCTTTTTTTAGTAATTCTTCTAACATTTGACTTGCATTATTGTATACAAGTTGGGGATTAGATGGACTAATTTTAAAATTAATAAGTTTATTTCTTAAACTTAAGTCTAATAGTTTTTTAGACCAATAGATAAATTTATTAGAAGTTTCAATACCTTCATAAATCTCTTGATTAGTGTCAGTATTTTTTCTTTTTAGATTATCTTGATTGTCAACTTCAATATTAATAACAAATTCACCATTTTCATCGCGCTCTAAACTAGGGATTGGACGATAAATTGCTTTATGACAAGAAAGAACATCTATTGCACAAAAGAAACCATTATAAAGTCTAATATGATCACGTGCTTGTTTGTTAGCGGCATTAAAACTTTGATTACTAGATGCAGTAAACATTGTACATTCAACTAACTCAATAGTTAAATTATCATTAGCAGATTGATTAAAAATCTTCCCTACATCAGTACAAGTTTTTTCTAAGAAACATTCATCATTTAAAAAGCAGCCCGCAAACGCATGACCATCAATTAAAATAAGAATGGGATTAAGTCCCACATTTTCTAAACACGCACAATATAAAATAGCTAAATCTAAACAAGTTCCAAGATTATCATTTAATACCGTCTTAGGAAGTCTAACACTTTGGAATAAATTAAAGCTTGCAGGTGGATTTGCATAATTTATATTTAGGGACTTTAATGCATTATATATTGCCATCATTTCTTCACGAACTGAATCAATATCATTAGCTTGATACCCTATAAAAGCACTTTCAGTTTTTCTAATTTCAGATAATATTTTTGTTGCATGTTTAATAACTTCTTTTACTTCACTTATGTTGGGTGTTACAAAACAAGATAACATCTCATAATTACTCGCAATATGACTAGATTCATTTATTGGTGTAATTATAATATCTTTTGTAATTTCTTTTAATAAAGTGTTTTGATCGTATAATTTAACTTTTAAGTTAATCGGGAAAGCTTCAGTAATACTATATAATGTTACAGTATCAACTTTTGTCATAATCCCCTCTGTTACTTTAGTAGTTGAATGTCCACCAACTAAACTTAAATAAATATCACTTATCTCTAATAAATAATGAGAAAAATGAAATTCTAATCTTAAGTCTTTATATGAAACATTATCATTATTATTAATAATAATTGATTCTACTAAAGAATATGGAGTTTGTTTTGTAATAGAATTACGCATTTTATAATAAGTATCACATTGATAACATAAAAAATTATATTCTGCTTTAATATTAAGATTTATATCAATAT
>JAZSIL010000051.1:0-5734 GCA_045533785.1 Bacilli bacterium | reverse complement strand
GTTGTAATAATAACTGTTTTCTAAATACGAATATTAAAGAAATAATAAACTTAATAAAAGAGGGTCGTTTAACTGAAGCAATCGAACTGCATTATCAAGAAAATAGTATTGGATTTATTTGTGGTAAACTATGCGATCATATGCGCGGATGCTTAGGTGGATGTAATAATAAAAAACATCCTGTTGAAACTAATGAACTATGTTATACATTAGGTGCTGCAAGACTTGATTTACCAATTTTTAAAATGAAACCACGTAATAAACATGTTATTATTATTGGTGGTGGTGTTAGTGGGATGGTTTGTGCTGAAAAATTATTAGAAGCAGGATTTAAAGTTTCCCTATATGAAAAAAGTAACGCTTTAGGCGGTGTATTAAACTTAACGATGCCAGAGTTTAGATATAGTATGGAACTATTTAAAAAATGGGAAAAACGTCTAATGGAACTAGGGCTTAATCTTTACCTAGAAAAAGAAGTTAAGAATGTTAAAGAGATTGAAAAGTTCGATTATCTTGTTGTTGCAACCGGTGCAGGAATTTCCAAAAGATTATATGATGATTCTAAAACTTTTGATGCGTTAGAAATTTTAGAACTTGCCAAACAAAATAAATTAAATATTTCAGGACTTGATGTGGTAGTTCTTGGTGGTGGAAATACTGCTTATGACGTCGCTAGAGTGGTTAATCGTCTTGGAAATCATGTTTCAATTGCTTACAGAAGGGATATAAAAAATTCACCAGCTGCAATTACTGAAGTTGATCTTGCAGTAAGTGAAGGTGTTAATGTTTTAGAGTGTCTTGCTCCAAAAGAGATAAATGTTGTAGGTAATAAAAAAGAAATTAAATTTGTTAAAACAATGCTTATTGATGATGGTGGATCACGACTTAATTTTAAAGAAACAAGCGATGAAATAGTTATTAAATGTGACCTAATTATTGAAGCAATTGGAGCTAATTCTGATCTTAAATTTATAAAGGAGAATTTCCCATCACTAATTAATGAAAAAGGTTATATAAGTGAAATTGAAAACCAAAATATTTATGTAATTGGTGATGCATATACTGGAGCTAAAAATTTTGCAACTGCTAATCTTACTGCAAGAACTTGTGTTTCTAAAATAATTGAAAAAGAAAAAAGAAGTGTCTTATTTGGTGGTTCATTTAATCCACCTACTATTGCACATTTTGAAATTATTAAATATTTAAGTAAAAATTATGATGAAGTTATTGTGCTTCCAAATGGTGATTCATATAGTTTTGCGGGCAAAATACTTGATTCATTTAAACATCGCGTTGCAATGTTAAATTTAATAACAAAATATTTACCTAATGTAAAAGTTTTAGAACTTGAAAATGAACAAGAGTTTTTAGGTACATATCATACATTAAGAGTATTAAATCATCCAACATTTGTTCTTGGTGCTGATTGTATTTCAAAGCTTCATTTATGGAAACATTTTAATGAATTAATGGAAGAAAATAAATTCATTGTCTTTAATAGAGGTGATAGTGAAGTTTTATCATTAATAAACAGCAATGCAAATGTAAATAAATATGTAGATAAATTTGAAATTGTTGATTTAATAGTTCCAAATGTCTCTTCAACTGAATTTAGAAAGACGCTTAATAAAGATATAGTCACAGATGAGGTATACGATTATATTATTAAAAATGAACTTTATTAGCAAAATTCTTTAATTTAATCTTTAATTTTGATATAATATTTGTGTATTTATAAAAGTCTGAGAATAGGAAGAGTAAATTAATAATAGTAATTAGAGAATATTCGGTTGGTGAAAGAATATCAAGTTATTAATTGAAGGTAGCCTAGGAGATGTTATTGGGAAATAATAGTACTGATAAACGTAGCTGGCGTTAACAGATAATGAGGGAAGATTATTATTTATCTTCTAAATTAAGGTGGTACCACGAATTTTCATTCGTCCTTAAAAAACTTAAGGGCGAATTTTTTATTTGCCTAAAATTAATGAAAGGAAATGTAAAATTATGAAAAAAGAACTTATGGCTCCAAAATACGATTTTAAATTAGTAGAAGCGGGCAAGTATGATGAATGGTTAAAAGAAGGATATTTTACAAGTGGCGATAACACAAAAATTCCTTATACAATTGTAATCCCACCACCAAATGTAACAGGTAAATTACATTTAGGTCATGCTTGGGATACAACTCTTCAAGATATTTTAATTAGAAGAAAGAGAATGCAAGGTTACGATGCATTATGGCTTCCTGGTATGGACCATGCTGGGATTGCAACTCAAGCTAAAATTGATGCTAAACTTAAAAGTGAAGGCGTAAGTAGATACGATTTAGGTCGTGAAAAGTTTTTAGAAGTTGCATGGGAATGGAAACATGAATATGCTACTTACATTCGTGCTCAATGGGCTGCACTAGGTCTTTCACTAGATTATTCTAAAGAACGTTTCACACTTGATGAGGGACTTCATAAAGCTGTAAATACTGTGTTTGTAACTTTATTTAATGAAGGACTTTTATATCGTGGTGAAAAGATTATTAACTGGGATGTTCAAGCTAAAACTGCTTTATCTAACGTTGAAGTAGAATATAAGGATATTGAAGGTGCATTCTATCACTTTATTTATCCATTTGTTGATGGAAGTGGTGGCTTGGAAATTGCTACAACTCGTCCAGAAACTATGTTTGGCGATAGTGCATTAATGGTTCACCCAAATGATGAAAGATATAAAGATGCTATCGGTAAAGAAGTTTATATTCCAGGAACTGATCGTAAAATTACTGTTATTAGTGATGAATATGTAGAAATTGGTTTTGGAACTGGTGTCGTAAAAGTTACTCCTGCACATGATCCTAATGACTTTGAAGTTGGAAATCGCCATAATTTAGATAGAATTATTTGTATGAATGAAGATGGTACAATGAACGCTCTTGCTGGTAAGTATGAAGGTATGGACCGTTTTGAATGTCGTAAAGCAGTAGTTAAAGATTTAACTGAAGCAGGTCTTTGTCCACTTGTTGAAAAAATGGTTCACTCAGTAGGTCACTCTGAACGTACAGGTGTAGTTGTTGAACCACGTTTATCTAAACAATGGTTTATTAAGATGAAACCTCTTGCAGAAGATGTAGTTAAGATGCAAGCAAGTGATGAAGCAATTGAATTTGTTCCAAGTCGTTTTAATAAAACTTTAGTACAATGGTTTGACTGTGAAGAAGTTCAAGACTGGTGTGTATCGCGTCAACTTTGGTGGGGACATCGTATTCCTGCTTGGTATAAAGGTGATGAAATCTATGTAGGTGAAACTGCGCCAGTTGGAGAAGGCTGGGTTCAAGATGAAGATGTTCTTGATACTTGGTTCTCAAGTGCTTTATGGCCTTTCTCAACTCTTGGTTGGCCAGAAAAAACTTCTGATTTAGAAAGATACTACCCAACTGATTGCTTAGTTACAGGTTATGATATTATTACATTCTGGGTATCTAGAATGGCTCTTCAAGGTCGTCATTTTACAGGACATCGTCCATTTAAGAAATGTTTTATTCATGGTTTAATTCGTGATGAACAAGGTCGTAAAATGTCAAAATCTTTAGGTAATGGTATTGATCCATTTGATTTAATTGATCAATATGGTTGTGATGCAATGCGTTATTTCTTAACAACAAATGCAACACCTGGACAAGATTTAACATTCTCGAGTGAAAAGATGGCTTCATCTTGGAATTATATCAATAAGATTTGGAATGTTTCAAGATTTATTCAAATGAATTTAGAAAAAGTTGAATATGATGGAAGAAGCATTGATTACAATAATCTTACTAAGATTGATGAATGGATTTTAAATGCTGAAAAAGCATTAATTGAAGGTGTAGATGCAAGATATGAAGATTATGAACTTGGTGAAGTTGCAAGACTTGTTTATAACTTTACTTGGAATGATTTTGCTTCATGGTATCTTGAACTTACTAAAGTTACTTTTGCAACAGGTACGATTGATCAAAAACAAAATACTTGTGCTATTTTAAAACAAGTACTTACAACTATTATCAAGTTACTTCATCCATTTATGCCTTTTGTTACTGAAGAAATTTATCAACATTTCTATGATGGTTCTATTATGGTTAGTGAATGGCCAGTAGTTAATAATAGTCTTGCTGCATTTAATATGGATGAAATTAATCGTTTATTTAATATTATTACTACTGTTCGTAATATTCGTGCAGAAAAGAATGTAGGTAACAGTAAAAAGATTAATATTATATTAGAAGATACTAAAAAACTTGGTTTAGAAACATTTACTAAAACTTATGATGAATACCTTGCTAAATTCTTAAATTTTGAAACATTAGAAGTTATGCTAGAAGCTGGGGCTAAGAAAGATGATGCAGTTGTAAGTGTTCTTAGTGACTGTACAGTAATTGTTCCACTTGCTGAACTTGTAAATATGGAAGAAGAAATTGAAAAATTAAAGATGCAAAAAGAAAAATTACTTTCTGAAATTGCTCGTTGTGAAGGAATGTTATCAAATCCTCGCTTCGTAGAAAAAGCTCCTGCCCAAAAAGTAGAAGCTGAACGAAAGAAATTAGAAGATTATAAATTACAACTTTCTGAAGTTGAAACAACTTTAAATAAGTACGAAGGTAAATAAACATGCCATTTTTTACTGATATAAATTCATTTATTGAATTTGTAGAGTCAAGGAAGAGATTTTCAAAAAAAGTTTCTTTAGAAAATATGGAATATTTTGTTTCTTTATTTGATCATCCAGAAAAGAAATTTAAGTCAATCCATATTACAGGTACTAATGGAAAAGGTAGTACAGTTTCATATTTAAAAAATATTTATTTAAAAAACGGGTATAATGTAGCAACTTTTACATCTCCATATGTGATAAAATTTAATGAACGTATTACGTATAATAATGAATTTATTAGTGATGATGATTTATTAAAGTATGGAAATTTAATATTATCAAAATATGATTATATTGAAAAAAATAATCATGAACTTCCAGGATTCTTTGAGTTTATTACTTTACTTGCGTTTTTATACTTTGCAAATCTGAATATTGATATTGCTATAATCGAAGTTGGAATTGGTGGTAGACTTGATGCTACAAATGTAATTACACCACTTGCTTCAGTAATTACAAGCGTAGGAATGGACCATATGGAACAATTAGGTGATACTAAAGAATTAATTTTAAAAGAGAAACTTGGGATTGTAAAAGAAAGAATTCCGTTATTTACAGCTGTAAAAGAAGAAAGTTTAATTGCTCAAATGATTGATAAATGTAACGAATCTTTATCTGACTTTATAAAAGTCGATTTTGAGAGTTTGAAGATAAAAAAGATGGATTTAGATTCATCCATCTTCTCATACAAAGATTTTAATAATTTATCAATCAAATTATTAGGCATGCACCAAATTGAAAATAGTATTCTTGCAGTAGAAGTTGTGAATTATTTAAATAAAAAGAGCAATTTGCCTATCTCGTGCGAATTATTATATGAGGGATTAATTTCTACTAATTGGCCTGGTAGATTTGAATGTGTATCTAAAGAACCATTAATTTATATTGATGGTGGTCATAACATTGACTGTATTAAACGTGTATGTGAATTTGTAAATAATTTATCTTTTAATCATAAACGTGTTGTTATTTCAATATCTAATGATAAAGATAAAAAATCGATGATTGATTTATTAGATCATACATTTGATGAATTAATATTTACTAAATA
>JAZSIL010000089.1:0-13656 GCA_045533785.1 Bacilli bacterium | reverse complement strand
GGTACTATCTAATATTAATCTTTCAATTAAAAAGAAAGATGTATATGGTATTTTAGGATTATCTGGAGCTGGTAAGTCTACACTTATTAGATGTATTAATGGACTTGAAAAGTTTGATGAAGGTGAAATATTATTTAAAGGTAATAAAGTTTTATTTGATAGGGATTATCGTAAGAATGTTGCGATGATATTCCAACAATTTAATTTACTTGATCAACGTACAGTTTTAAAAAATGTGGAACTTGCTGGTGAATTATTTAAGGATCCAGATACTAAACAAAAAGCTTTATATTATTTAGAAATGGTTGGTCTTTCTGATAAGTTAGATAGTTATCCATCACAACTATCTGGAGGGCAAAAACAACGTGTAGCAATTGCACGTGCTCTTATGAGTGAACCTGAAATCTTACTTTGCGATGAAGCTACATCAGCACTTGACCCTGATACAACTAATCAAGTTTTAGCATTATTAAAAGAACTTAATGAAAATTTAGGTTTAACAATCATTATGATATCGCATCAAATGAATGTAATTGAGAAAATTTGTAATAAAGTTGCAATAATTGATAATGCCAAAATTGTTGAAAGTGGGGAAACACAAGAAATATTCTTGTACCCTAAAACAGAAATTAGTAAGAAAATAATTTATTCTGGTCATATCAATACAAAGAGTGATGATTCAAAGTTGTTAAAAGTAATTTTTAATGGTGAGCTTGATATGCCATTAATTGCTAACATTGTTCAAGATTGTAATATTGTATTATCGGTTATATATGCAGATTCCAAAGTAGTTAATGGTCATGTATTTGGTCAATTAATATTTAAGATGCCTGCGGATATTAATGATGTTTTAAAACTTCGTAAATATCTAGAACTAAAAGGTATCAATTATAAGGAGGTGGATGCAAGTGAGTTTTTCTGAGATTTTTAAAATGATTTTAGAAACTCTAGGAATGACTTTCATTTCGTGTGCCTTAGCATATTTAATTGGTCTTCCAATGGGAATCTTACTTAATGTTACTTCTAAAAAAGGAATTATGCCATGTAAATGGCTGAATACAATTCTTAGTTTAATAATTAATATTTTAAGATCAATTCCTTGTTTAATTGTTGTTGTGCTTTTAATGCAAACTGTTCGTAATATATTTGGAAGAGCTGTTGGTGATTGGTATACAATTATTATTCCACTATTTGTTACTTCATTTGGTTTTGTATCGCGTATGGTTGAGCAATCATTATCAGAAGTTGACAATGGAAAGTTAGAAGCTGTAGAGTCACTAGGAGCTACTAAATTTCAACTTATTACAAAAGTTCTAATTCCTGAAGCAAGAGCATCGCTTATGTCGGGTCTTGCAGTTACACTTGTATCAATTTTAGGATATACATCGTTTGCTTATAATATTGGTGCTGGTGGTTTAATTGCTGGTATTTGGTCGTTTTATTCAAAAAATACTGGTGATTACTTAAACGAACCATTCTTCTGGATTATGATCATTATTGTTATTTTAATTGTTCAAGGTATCCAAGAATTAGGTTTATTAATTTCAAAGAAAATAGATAAAAGGAGAATATTATAATGAAAAAAAGAATTTTAAGTTTAGTTACTATTTTAGTTTTATGTTTAAGTGTTTGTCTTACATCTTGTGATAAAAATGATAAGACAATTTATGTTTGTGCTAGTGAACTTCCACATGCTGACGTTTTAGAAAATGCTGTTGCACCTATTTTAAAGGAAAAAGGATATACTTTAAAAGTTACAGTTTTAGATTGGACTATTCAAAATGATTCTGTTGCAAATAAAGATTATGATGCTAACTATTTCCAACATATCCCTTATTTAGAAACTTATACTGGTGAAGTTAAATTATTTGCATCTGCTAAAGTACATTATGAACCACTTGGAATTTATAAAGGTAAAGCAACTAATGATGCTGATACAGGAGCAAATAGTGTTGCGATTTGTAATGATGATTCAAATGCAATTAGAGCTTTAGAATTATTAGCTGCTAAAGGATTTATTACTGGTGATTTACCAATTAGTGAAGATGGAAAACTTACTTTTACAGGTACATCATGGGTATCAGCAAATAATGTTACAATAAATTTAATTGCCGAAGAATTACTTGTTGCATCAATGCCTGACTATGATTATGTATGTCTTCCTTGTAACACAGCTTTAACAGGTAATGTTGATGAAACTTTAAAAGTTGCAAAAGAAGATGATGCAGAACTTGTTGCTGCTAAAGCTAATGTTCTTGCTGCAAGAGTTGATGATTATAAAAATGATGCAGACTATAAAGCTAAAATTGATGCTTTAACTGATGCATTATTATCTAAAGCAGTAAGTGACTATGTAAATGAAAAATGGAATGGAGCTATTACTTGTGATTCTAGCTCACAAATTGATTTAAGATAATTTATGAAAATGTTTTCATTATCAAATCTATTTACATGTAGAGCAAATAGTTGTATAATGTTTACATAAAATAAAAATATTTGGAAAAGATAGGATTTATTCCTTGATTATAATTATGCGATTAGCTTTTAATTTTCACATAATTATAAGCTAGTTGCAAAGATGAGGCTTATAGTTTTAAAGCCTGATTATTGATGCTTGCACCTAGAAGAGGAAATCCTTTTCTAGGTGTTTTTAAATAAAAATATATTGGAGGAAAAAAAATGAAAAAATTATTATTAGTATTTTTATGTGTTGTTGCTTTAGTTGGTATTGCTTCTTGTAAAGAAGAAGAACAATTAATTGTTTATACAGAAGCTGGTTTTGCACCATTTGAATATGTTTCTGGAAATAACATCGTTGGTGTTGATGTAGACATTATGAATAAAGTTGGTGAAAAACTTGGTAAAAAAGTTGTATTTAAGAGCGTAAGTTTTGATATTATTGTTGATACTGTATCTCAAGGTAAACTTACTAATGTTGGTGCTGCTGGTCTTTCTATTACACCTGAACGTCAAGAAAAAGTAGATTTCTCTAAAGTTTATTATCAAGCTAATTTATATGTTATTTATAACAAAAATGCAGGTGTCGCTAATAAAGAAATGAGTGATGGAAATACAGGTGTTTATTGGTCAAGTTTAAAAACTGAGAAAGGTATCGGTGTTCAAGGCGGTACTACTGCTGATTTATTCTTAGGCGATGAAATTGCTGAAGGTGGAAGCTTAGAAGGTGTTACAAAAACTGATTTCCAAGAATTAGGTGTTGCTGTTGCTGCTATTGGCAAAACTATCGATTATGTTATTATTGATGAACTTCCTGCTAAACAATTAGTTGCTGGAAATGATGAACTTGCTTGTCTTCCTTTATATTATGAAGGTGAAGCAGGGGAAACAGATTCACTTGCATTTGATGAATATGCTATTTGTGTAACTAAAGGTCAAGATGAATTATTAGCAGTTATTAATGAAGTACTAACTGAATTATTAGAAGAAAAAGATGAAAATGGTGTTAACGGTATTCAACAATTAGTTAACAAACATTTAGGTATTAAATAATTTATGAAATTCTTTGAAGATTTATGGAAGATTATATCAACACCAGATTTTAGAGGATATTTACTACAAGGTTTTGGAAATACTTTAATCATTACAGTTTGTTCAGCTTTAATAGGACTTTTAATAGGTTTTACAGTTGCAATTATTAAGATTCTTGCTCAAGATTCTAAGGCATTAAAAATTCCAGGAATAATTTGTGAAGTTTATACAACAATTATTAGAGGTACTCCAGTCGCTCTTCAATTATTTATTATGGTTTTACAAATTTTAGTTATTCCTAATGTGGATATGCAAACTATAGCTATTATCTTAACATTTGGTATTAACTCTGGTGCTTATGTTTCTGAAAGTATTAGAGCTGGTATTCAATCTGTTGATAAAGGTCAAATGGAAGCAGGTCGTGCTCTAGGTCTTTCTAAAATGAAAACAATGACTAAAATTATTTTGCCACAAGCAATTAAAAATGTTATTCCTGCCATTGGTAATGAGCTAATTGCATTACTTAAAGAAACTTCAATTGTATCAATGATTGGTGCAACGATTGGAACTTTAACATTTGACTTAACACAAGCATCAAAACAAATCTCAATTAAGTTAGGTGGTAATTATTTTGCTCCAACATTACTTGCTGGATGTTTCTATTTAGCAATTGTTTATTTAATTACTTTTGCTATTAAACGAATTGAAAGGAGATTTAAAGCAAGTGATCGATATTAGAAATATATATAAATACTTTGATAATCAAAAAGTACTTAATGGTGTTAATTGTACAATTAATAAGGGAGAAAAAGTAGTTATTATTGGTGCTTCTGGTAGTGGTAAATCTACTTTACTAAGATGTATGAATTTACTTACTGAACCTACTTATGGTGAAGTTTGGATGGATGGAAAGCTTCTTACTCCAGTTGATCCTTATTTACATTATGATGTAATAGAACTTTCTAAAACTTTTAATAAAATGTGTAAAGAAAAAGAAACTCAAGGAATAAGTTATACTAAAGATGAAATTATTAAAGAGATTAAGGAAAAAGATTTATTAAAAGAAAAACATGAAGGTAAATTATATAAACAAAGAATAAAAAAAATATATAATGATAATCATATTGATATAGATCTTGCAAGACAAAAAATGGGAATGTGTTTCCAACAATTTAATTTATTTAATAATTTAACTGTATTAGAAAATCTTACATTAGCACCTGTTGAGTTAAAATTAATGTCTAAAGAAGATGCAACAAAGAAAGCTTTAGAGTATTTAGAAATTATTGGTTTATTAGATAAAAAAGATGTATATCCAGCTACTTTATCTGGTGGTCAAAAACAAAGAATTGCTATTATTAGAAGTTTATGTATGAACCCAGATGTAATGTTGTTTGATGAACCTACTAGTGCTCTTGATCCTGAAATGGTTGGTGAGGTTTTAGCATTAATGAAATCATTAGCTGATAAAGGTATGACAATGGTAGTAGTTACACATGAAATGGGATTTGCAAGAGAAATTGCCAATCGTGTAATCTTTATGAATGATGGTGTGATTGAAGAAGAAGGAACTCCTGATGAAATCTTTAATCATCCTAAATCTCCTCGTTTACAAGAATTTTTAAGTAAAGTATTATAATTAAAAATATAACACTAATTAGTTTTAGCTAATTAGTGTTTTTTTAATGTAAATATAAGTTTAAAAATGACTTTTTATGATAAAATATATAATAAGTTTAGGAGGAATAATTTATGATTCATATGATGATAGGAATCCAAGGTGCAGGTAAAACAACATTTGCAAAAGAACTAGCTAAAGAAATAAATGCTGAAATTGTATCTACAGATGGTGTTAGAATGGCAAATCCTGGAATTAGCGAAGAATTAGTTTGGCCATATGTATATAAAAAAGTAGCAGAGTGTGTTAAAAATAATATAGAAGTAATTTTTGATGCAACAAGTATTACTCCAAAGGTAAGAAAAAGATTTATTGAAAATGTTGAATTACATGATGTTAAATGTGTTATAGGTGCATATTATTTTGATGTTGATAAAAATATTTGTGCAAAACGTGTTGAAAAAAGAAATATGGATAATTCACAAATCAATATCCCGATAGAAGTCATTTATTCATATAGTGATAGATTAATTCCACCAACTTTAGAAGAAGGTTTTAAGTTTATTAAAATCATTCGTGATGGTGAAGTAGCTGAAGTGATTGAAAATGAATAATATTGTTGAATTTGTAAAAAATGAACTTGCATTTGATAATTCGGGACATAACTTTCAACATATTGACAGAGTTGTAAATAATGCTAAATATTTAATTAAACATGAGGGTGGTAATGAAAAAATAATAGTTACTGCTTGTTATTTACATGATATAATAGATCATAAATTATTTGATAATATTGATACTCAAAAAGAAAAAATAGTTAAATTATTAATTGAAAATAGCTATTTACCTTCTGAAATTGAAGAAATAATTGAGATTATTGAAAATATCTCATTTAGTAAAGGAAATATTAATGAATGTAATAATCTTAATTTAGAAATAGTTAGAGATGCTGATCGCCTTGATGCATTAGGAGCAATTGGAGTTATTAGAACGGTTGAATATGGTAACTCCAAACATAGATTATTTTATGAAGAAGAAAATCTTAATAGAAACGAAAATAGTATTACTTTTAAAAATTCTACCAATACATCTTTATCGCATTTTTATGATAAGTTATTAAAGTTAAAAGATTATATGCATACATATACTGCTAAGAAATTAGCTGAAAAAAGACATAATTTTTTGATTTCTTTTTTAGATGAATTCTATGATGAAATTAAATAAGGAGAATATATGATTAATTTAAGAAATGATTATTGTGGTGTGTGTCACCCGAAAATACTTGATGCACTTGTAAAAAAATCAACTAATGTTTATGTTGGTTATGGGTTAGATCATGAATCTATAAGTGCTGAAAATAAAATAAAAGAATTAATAAATAACAATAAGGCATCAGTTTATTTCACAGTAGGTGGAACATCAACAAATAAAATTGTTATTGCGCATGCGTTGCCTTCATATGGTGCCGTAATTGCATGTGATTCAGGTCATATAAATGTTCATGAAACTGGCGCTATTGAAGCTACAGGTCATAAAGTAATAACTGTTCCAAACGTTTTTGGTAAATTAACAGCTGAAGGAGTTGAATCTTTAGTTCTTGGACATCCAGACTTTCATATGGTAAAACCTGGAATTGTTTATATTTCTAATTCGACAGAATATGGTACTGTATACTCAAAAGAAGAACTAACTAGTCTGTCAAATGTTTGTAAAAAATACAGTTTATATTTTTATATTGATGGTGCAAGACTAGGTTGTGCATTAACATCAAAAGTGTGTGATTATAGTTTGGCGGAAATGGCTTCATTATGTGATGCTTTCTATATTGGTGGTACTAAAAATGGACTTATTCTTGGTGAGGCATTAGTTGTTACTAGTGAATCCTTAAATAAAGACATTAGATATGCTATTAAGTGTCATGGTGGAATGTATGCAAAAGGTTTTGTTAATGGTATAATGTTTAATGAATTATTTACTGATAATTTATTCTTTGATATTGCAAGAAAAGAAAACGAACTAGCAGAAACATTATATAATGAATTATTGGTATTAGGGATAGAGTTCTTATTTAAACAAGAAACAAATCAAATTTTTCCTATTTTTAATAATGATGTTGTAGAAAGATTAAAAGATCAAATTAGTTTTGAAGTTTGGAGTTCGCTTGGAAATAAAACTTGTATTCGCTTTGTAACAAGTTTTTTAACTACAGATGAAGATATTTTTAATACTGTTAAGATTATTAAACAATATTTATAGGTACATATTTTATGTACCTTTTTTTGTATTAAAAAAATAAAAAAATGATATAATATATATAATAATATTTTTAATAAAAAATAATGAAAGGAGAAAACTTTTGATGAATAAAGTCTATTTATGTATCGATTTAAAATCATTTTACGCATCTGTTGAATGTGTTGAACGTGGACTAGATCCCTTTACAACTAATTTAGTTGTTGCTGATCCATCACGTGGTAATGGTGCTATTTGTCTTGCTGTTTCTCCTCATTTAAAAAGTATTGGTGTCAAAAATAGATGTCGTATTTTTGAAATACCAAAAGATGTAGAATATATAACGGCACTTCCTAGGATGAAAAAATATATAGAATATTCTGCTGATATTTATAGTGTTTATTTAAAATATATAAGTCCAGATGATATTTTAGTTTATTCAATCGATGAATGTTTCATGGATGCGACAAGTTATTTAAAATTATATAACCTATCAGCAAGAGAACTTGCTAAGATGATGATTGATGATGTAATCAAGACAACTGGTATTTGTGCAACAGCAGGAATTGGAAGTAATCTATTTTTAGCCAAAGTTGCACTGGATATTTGTGCTAAACATGCTGAAGATTTTATTGGTTATTTAGATGTTGAAGAATTTAAAAAACATATTTGGCATTATGAGCCAATCACTGATATTTGGAATATTGGGCGTGGTATAGCAAAACGTCTTGAGAAATATGGTGCCTTTAATTTATATGATGTAACGCAAATTCCTAAAGAAAAATTATATAAAGAATTTGGCGTGAATGCTGAGTTTTTAATTGATCATGCTCATGGAATTGAACCTTGTACAATTGAAGAAATTCATAATTATAAGTCTAAGAATCATTCCTTATTTAATAATCAAATTCTTTTTGAAGATTATAATTATAATGATGCGTTATTAGTAATGAAAGAAATGGTTGAAATAAATGTTCTTGATTTAGTTGATAAACACCTTGTAACTAATCATATTTCAATTGGAATTGGGTATTCTAAAGATGTTATTAAGCCTACAGGTGGAAGTAGAAAATTAGATATTTATACAAATTCATATAAACTTTTAAATGAATATGTGTTAAAATTATTTGAAGAAACTACTAATCGTGATGTACCAATTAGAAGAATGAGTATTGCTTTTGGGAATGTTAAACCTGAAGAATTTGCGAGTCTTACATTATTTACTGATGTTGAAGGTGAACAACAAGAACGTAGTGTCCAAAAAGCAATCCTTTCTATAAAGAAAAAATATGGGAAAAATTCGATTGTTAAAGGTATGGATTTACAAGAAAAAGCAACTACTAGAAAAAGAAATAAATTAGTAGGAGGACATAACGGTGAGTGATCGAGCAAGACAATTTCTACCTTTTGATGCGCTAAAAGGTTTTAAAGAAGCAATAAAAGAAAGACAAAAAATTAAAGTAGATAAGATTGAATTGTCTGAAGAAATGGCTTCAGAACTTTCATATAAACTTAATCAAGTAACAAAAGGGATGATTATTAAAATTATTCATTATGATGATGAAGAGTATATTGAAACATTTGGTATTGTATCAGAATTTAATGAAACGTTTAATTATTTAAAGATTGTAAAGAAAAAAATATTATTTGAAAATATTTTAGATATTCAAAGTGACAAAATAAAAGAATTTACAATCGAATAAAAATATGTTATATTAATAACAAGTTTTAAAAAAGGAGTTTTATATATGAATGAATATAAAATTGTTGATAGTGTAGAGAGTTTTAAGATTGCACTTGATGAATGTAGAAATGCACAACAAAAGTATGCAACTTATACTCAAAAAGAAGTAGATAAAATTTTCAAGGCAGCTGCCCTAGCTAGTAATAATGCAAGAATTATGCTTGCAAAACTTGCTGTTAGTGAAACAGGTATGGGGATTGTTGAAGATAAAGTGATTAAAAACCATTATGCAGCTGAATATATTTATAATGCCTACAAAAATACTCAAACATGTGGTATTATTGAAAGAGATGAAGCAAATGGGATTATTAAAATTGCAGAACCAATTGGAGTTATTGGAGCTGTAATTCCTACCACTAATCCTACTTCAACTGCAATATTTAAAACATTACTCGCATTAAAAACTCGTAATGGTATTATTATTAGTCCACATCCACGTGCTAAAAAATCAACAATTGCTGCAGCTAAAATTGTATTAGAAGCAGCTGTTAAAGCAGGTGCTCCAGAGGGCTTAATAAAGTGGATCGATGTTCCTAGTCTTGAACTTACTAATATGGTAATGAAAGAATCAGATATTATTCTTGCAACAGGTGGACCTGGTATGGTTAGAGCTGCTTATTCAAGTGGTACTCCGGCACTTGGTGTTGGTGCAGGTAATACTCCAACAATTCTTGATTCTTCATGTGATATTACACTTGCTGTAAACTCTGTAATTCATTCTAAAACGTTTGATAATGGAATGATTTGTGCGTCTGAACAATCAGTTTTAGTAATGGATGATATTTATAAAGAAGTAAAGAAAGAATTTATTAAACGTGGGTGTCACTTCTTAACTAAAGATGAATTAAAGAAGGTTAAGAAAACGATTATTATTAATGGTTCATTAAATGCTAAAATTGTTGGTCAAAGTGCTTATACGATTGCTTGTTTATCAGGTATAGAAGTTGATCCATCTACTAAAGTATTAATCGGTGAAGTTGAAAGTGTAGACTTAAAAGAAGAATTTGCACATGAAAAGTTATCACCTGTTCTTGCAATGTACAAAGTTAAATCATTTGATGAAGCACTTGATAAAGCAGAAAGATTGATCGCAGATGGAGGATTTGGACATACGTCTAGTATTTATATTAATCCTCTTACAGAAAAAGAAAAATATATGAAATTTGTTAACCGAATGAAAACATGTCGTATTCTTTTAAATACACCATCATCGTTTGGTGGAATAGGTGATTTATACAACTTTAAACTTGCACCATCTCTTACACTTGGCTGTGGTTCTTGGGGTGGTAATAGTGTTTCTGAAAATGTTGGTGTTAAACACTTATTAAATATAAAAACAGTTGCAGAAAGAAGGGAAAATATGCTTTGGTTTAGAACTCCTAGTAAAGTCTATATTAAACGTGGTTGTTTAGGCGTTGCACTTGATGAATTAAAATATGTTTTAAACAAAAAACGTATTTTTATTGTTACAGATGCCTTCTTGTTTAATAATGGCTATGCAAAACCAATTATTGATAAACTTAATGAACTAAACATTACATATACAGTATTTTCAAATGTTGAACCAGATCCAACACTTTCTTGTGCAAAATTAGGTGCTAAAGATATGGAAAGTTTTAAACCTGATGCAATAATCGCTCTTGGTGGTGGTTCTGCAATGGATGCTGCTAAAATTATGTGGGTACTATATGAACATCCAGAAGTAGATTTCTATGATATGGCAATGCGTTTTGTTGATATTCGTAAACGTATTTATGATTTCCCAAAAATGGGAGAAAAAGCTTACTTTATTGCAGTTCCTACTTCATCTGGAACAGGTTCTGAAGTAACTCCTTTTGCGGTAATTACAGATGATGAAACACATATTAAATATCCACTTGCTGATTACGAATTACTTCCTAATATGGCTATTGTTGATACTGATCTTATGATGAGTGCTCCAAAAGGGTTAACTGCTGCATCTGGTATTGATGCTTTAACTCATGCATTAGAAGCTATAGCATCAATGCTTGCGACAGATTATACAGATAGTCTTGCAAAAGAAGCAATTAAAAATATCTTTAAATATTTACCTCGTTGTTATACTGATGGCTTAACTGACTATGAAGCAAGAGAAAAAATGGCGAATGCAGCAACTATGGCTGGTATGGCATTTGCAAATGCGTTCTTAGGAGTATGTCACTCAATGGCTCATAAACTTGGTGCATTCCACAATCTTCCTCATGGTGTTGCTAATGCTTTAATGATTGAAGAAGTAATAAGATTTAATTCAAGTAATGCTCCTACAAAGATGGGAACATTCCCACAATATACTCATCCACATACAATTGAAAAATATGCAGATATTGCTAGATACTTAGGTCTTTCTGGAAAAACTAATGAAGAATTAGTTGAATTATTAATCAATAAGATTAATGAGTTAAAAGCATTTGTTGGAATTAAAGATTCAATTAAAGATTATGTGCCAAATGAAGAAGCATTCTTAGAAACACTTGATGAAATGGTTGAACAAGCCTTTGATGATCAATGTACTGGTGCTAATCCAAGATATCCACTTATGAGTGAAATTAAACAAATGTATTTAAATGCATACTACAATAATAAGGAGGTTAAATAATGAGCAAATTTAATTTTGATAATGTTATTGCAGTAAGAAAAAATAAAAAGATTTACCGTGATGGCAATCGTGTTATGAAAGTATTTAATAGTGATTATTCTAAAACTGATGTTTTAAATGAAGCGCTTAATCAAGCAAGAGTAGAAACAACAGGTCTTAATATTCCCAAAATATTAGAAGTAACACAAACTGAAGATGGTGAATGGGTAATTGTTACTGAGTTTATTGAAGGTAAAACATTACAACAACTTATTGATGAAAATCCTTTAGATAAAGAAAAGTATTTAGAAATGTTCGTTAAACTTCAAATTGAAATATGTAGTAACAAATGTACATTACTTACTAAATTAAAAGATAAAATGACTAATAAGATTGAACTTGCTAATATTGATTCTGCTACTAAGTATGAACTTAGAACTCGTCTAGAAGGTATTACAAGACAAAACCAATTATGTCATGGTGACTTTATTCCATCAAATATTATTTTAAAAGAAGATGGCTCTTTATACATTATTGACTGGGCTCATGCTACTCAAGGTGCTCCATGTGCAGACTGTGCTAGAACATATCTTACATATTGTTTAGATAATGATTTTGAGACTGCTAATCAATATTTAGAAATGTATTGTAATTTAACGGGAATTCCTACTAAAAATATTCAAAGATGGCTTCCAATTGTTGCAGCAAGTCAAAGTGTTAAAAATATACCTGAAGAAAGAGAATTATTACTTTCTTGGATTAATGTACAAGATTTTGAATAATAAATAACCTCTAGATTAATTTCTAGAGGTTATATTTTTTTATTTTTTTATAATAAAATGTTATAATAATACTAGAGGTGAGCATTATGCTAAAAAAACTAAATATTATCTTAGCTGCAATAATTTCAGCAGTTGTGTCATGCATAATAATAATTCCAAATGATAATATCCAAGTATTTTCATTAAAATTCTTTTTAATAATAATAACAACTTTTATTGTAAGTTTAGTTGCAATTTTATTATTAATTGTTTTATTATATGTAATATTGTCATTTACATTTAGAAAAGAAGAATATGAAAATATTCCAAAAGGTAGAAAAAAACTATTTAACTTAGGTGTTGAATTTATTATTGATATAGTTGGAGTTAAGGTAAAATATTCAGGACTTGAAAAACTTCCTAAGAATCAAAAATTTCTAATTGTCGCAAACCATCGTGGAATATTTGATGCAGTACTTTTATGTCATACATTTAGGAAAGAAAAATTTGTTGCGGTATCAAAACCAGAAAACTTTACTCTTCCAATTGCAGGACCATGGATAAAGGGAATGAGGCACCTTGCAATAGATAGAGAAAATAATCGTAATGCTCTAAAAACAATCCTTAAATGTATTAAATATATTGAAGAGGATAAGTATAGTATTGGTATTTGTCCTGAAGGAACTAGAAATAAAAAAGAAGGTTTATTACCATTTAAATCAGGTTGTTTTAAAATAGCATCAAAAGCTAAGTGTCCGTTAGTAATTTGTACTATTACAAATGCAGATAAAGTATTTAAAAACTTTCCATTTAAGAAAACAACTATGGAATTTAGTATTGTAGATGTAATAGAATATGAAGAATTAAAAGATTTATCTACTCATGAATTAGCCCTTCTTGCAAGAAGAAAAATGGTAGAAAACTTAAATATTAATGAAACACTAGAAGAAAGCAAACAAATGATTGAATAAAATCCCCCACATATGTGTAAAATATCACACATTAGATATATTTATATGAATTAGTAATGTGCAAAAAATGCACATTTCTTTTTGTTAAAAATACAAATTAGATACTTTATAAAAAAATAATTAATGATTTAGAACTATTGTTTTTTAACAACATATCGCTTATTTTTTATCTATGTGGTTGTATAGGGGATCCTGATAATAATTCTGTGATGAGATCACAACTTTATTAGGAATAAAAATTAATA
>JAZSIL010000006.1:0-4250 GCA_045533785.1 Bacilli bacterium | reverse complement strand
GATATTACGCGGTTTTAAAATACAATTTTTAAATCTTTGATACATAAATTAACCTCTTTCTTGTTATATATTATAACACATTTTACCTATATTATAAAGTTTTTTGATTAATTGAATATTAAATTTTTAGATATTTTCATCAACTTATGATATAATAAAACTATAAACAAGGAGGATACAATGAAAAAACTAATTTTAAAATCATTTTTAACAGTCGCACTAGGACTAACTCTTTTTATTGTAGGATTTAGTTTTTACTCCCAAAAAGTATCAGCTGATTCTGCAACTATTTCATATATAACTACATGTGTAGGAGAAAATGAAACAAGTATTGGGATAAACTACCATTGTTCAATTGAAAATTCATTTGTTCAATATAGTACTACTTCTACTTTTACACAAGAAACAACTAAAACTCAAGCCGCAACTTCAACACTTTGGGGAGCTGAAGTAGATCCAAACGATAAACAAACTGGCTTTAATGAACGATATGTATGTAAGGTTAACCTAACTGACTTACAAGAAAACACTCAATATTATTATCGTGTTTGTGCCGGAACATCAGTATCAAGTGTTTATAAATTCAAAACTACTTCTGCTTCTGCAACAAGTGTTAAGTTCTTATTCGCAACTGACATTCATGCTGCTGGCGGAGCCTATACACCTACAAGACCTAACACAATGATGAATAATGTTAGAGCAAATATTCGTAATATCAATTTACTAGTATTAACTGGTGACCAAGTAGACCGTGGTGGTTATGAAGCACACTGGAAATCATATTATTCTGGAATGCAAATTTACAACGATATAACTGTCGCATCAATCCCTGGTAACCATGAATACTACCATACAAGTGGGCCAGAATACGTATCTCCACTTTATTATAACCAATTCCATAATAATCCAAAAAATGGACCAGAAACTAAAATTAATTCTTCATATTATTTTAACTATGGTAATGTTTTATTTATTATGCTAGATGTAATTGATAAAAAATCACCAAGTGAACATAAAGAATGGCTAAAACAAACAATTGAAAATAACCCATCACAATGGATTATCGTTGGAACTCATGCTAACGCAATTACAGGTGGAAGTTATAGTTCAGACTCAAAATGGATGATGAGCAACTTTGGTGATATTTTCGAACAATATCAAGTAGACTTGGTAATTGGTGGGCATGAACACCTATATTTAAGAAAAGACAATTTATATGATAAAGAAAGAAACGATGATTTAGGTGTTACATACTATGTAAGTCCTGCTGCACAACATAAACAATATGGAATGAAAGAAGATTATATGGATACTGTTGATGAATATGATAACATTAACTACAAAATTAATGCTATAACAGTAACAGATCAAAAGCTTTCTCTATCTGTTTTTGATGAATCTGGTGAAGAATTTAACAATAGTAGAACAGGAAAATCACTAACATTTGAACTTGCTCCAAAAAGAAGTAAAGCTGTTACAAAACAAAAAGATTCAACTTTACTTAAAGGATTAAAACTTAACCATGATAAAGAAAATGAAGATGCTACTATCTCATGGTCTAAAGTATACTATGGAAATGTAAAAAATGTTAAAGTTGAATGTCAATATGGTGATAATATCGTTGAACATTCACAATATATTGCATCTGAAAAACAATTATCACTAAATATTGGACCTATATATAATGATCGTAACTATAAAGTAAAAGTATCTCTAATTAAATACGATGGTTCTATAATCGAACAAGAATACGACATTATTAACTTAATACCATATAACTTAAACCTTGAATTAGATGGTGGTATACTAACTACTCCAGAGGAATGGGTTACATACTTATCTGGTAAAGTTACAAAACTTCCTAAACCAATCAAAGATGGGCATGTATTTAAGGGGTGGTTTGAAAATGAATTATTTGAGGGTGATGCTGTAGAAAAAATTACCAAAGATGAAACTGGTGATAAGACATATTACGCAAAATGGGCAAGACAATATAGTATTACATATGAACTTCAAGGTGGAAATATTAGTACATCAGCACCAAAATCATATATTGAAGGTGATTCTTTCTCACTTCTAACACCATACCGCGACTCAGATATGTTCCTTGGATGGTACGATAATCCTGAATTTACTGGTGAACCTATTGAAAATATTACTGAAACAACTAAAGGTGATTTAGTATTATATGCTAATTGGGCTAAGAAAAATTCAATTTCTTATGATGCTTGTGGTGGTGAATTAACTCCAAATGCTAAAGATTCATATTACGATGGGGATTCATTTAAACTTCCAACACCTACTCGTGAATCACATAAATTCCTTGGTTGGTTTAACAGTCAAGATTACACTGGTGAATCTATCAGTGCTGTAACAATTGACACAAGAGGCGATTTAGTATTATATGCTAAATGGGCAGAACGATTTACAATTACTTACAACTCAAATGGTGGAAACATAAATCAATCAGCTGAAAATGAATATTATGAAGGTGACAGTTTCTCTCTTCAACAACCTACTCATAGTACTGATAAATTCTTAGGATGGTATAGTAATCCAGAATTTACTGGTGAACCTATTAGCGAAATTTCAGAAAATACTAAGGGTAATATTAATCTATACGCGAAATGGGCTAAAAAATTTAATATTACATACGATTCAAGAGGTGGTTCACTTGATCAAAACGTACAAACATCATACTTTGAAGGTGATGCTTTTACACTTCAAACTCCAACTAAAAATGCAGATACATTCTTAGGTTGGTATGATAATCCAGAATTTACTGGAGAAGCAATTACTAATATTTCAGAAGATACTAAAGGAGATATTAAATTATACGCAAAATGGAATAGTGATGTTGATACTAAAGATGACAATAACAACGAAACACCTATTCCAGAACCAACAAAGAAAAAATGTGGCAAGAAAAATACTACATTAATTATTAACTTATTAGCTTCAGTTTCATTATTCTTTATTGTCTTCAAGAAAAGAAAATAAAAATAAATAAAAAAATAGTATTGAGATTTTAGAACTCTCAATAGTATTTTATTTTTTAATTATTTAGCAAGTGCTTTTTTAGCAGCATCACAAAGACTATTAAACATAGCAATATCATTTACAGCTAAGTCTGCTAACATCTTTCTATTAATATCAATATTAGCAACTTTTAATCCGTGCATTAATACACTATATGTTAATCCTTGCATACGTGCAGCAGCATTGATACGAACGATCCATAATTTACGGAAGTTACGTTTATTGTTTTTACGGTCTCTAAATGCATATTGACGACCTTTCATTACTTGTTGATTAGCAACTTTAAATAAACAATGTTTTGAACCCCAGAAACCTTTAGCTGCTTTTAGAACTCGATTACGTCTTCTTCTTGCGACTACTCCGCCTTTAGTACGTGGCATATTCTCTTAGTCCTCCTTACTTAATTTGATCCAATTGTTGTCTAATTCTCTTGCAATCGCTAGTTGAAACTAGAGAGAATTTTCTCAATTGTCTTGTTTGTTTTTGTGTTTTTCCTGGTGCAAGATGTTGATTACCTGCACGACTACGTTTGAATTTGCCAGAACCAGTAACTTTAATACGTTTCTTTGTTCCTGCATGAGTTTTCATTTTTGGCATGATTCTTTTCTCCTTTTATTATTTTTTCTTTTTTTGCATTTTTGGACTCAATACCATGAACATATTACGTCCATCAAGTGTTGGTTGTTGATCTACTTGCGCAATATCAGATAATTTTTCAGCAAATTTAATAAATAATTCTTTTGTGTTATTAGCTTGCTCAATCATTCTACCACGGAAACGACAACTTACTTTTACTTTGTCGCCACCTTCAATAAACTTACGAGCAGCACGTGCTTTAGTTTCATAGTCACCTACATCAATTGTAGGGCTAAGTCTAACTTCTTTAACACTAATTATGTTTTGATTTTTCTTTGCTTCTTTAGCACGCTTATTTTGTTCATAACGGAATTTTGAATAATCCATTAATTTACAAACAGGTACTTCAGCATTAGGTGCTACGCATACTAAATCTAAACCTTTATCATACGCAATACTTAATGCTTCTTCAATTGGTAATTTACCAAGTTGACTTCCGCTTTCATCAATAACTAATACATAACTAGCTTCAATTTGTTCATTGATTAGGTTTTCACCTTTTTTATCTGTTGGCTTAATACTGTCCACCTCCAAAAATATTTGAAATAAATTGTATTTTGAAAAGAATAAAAAGT
>JAZSIL010000130.1:0-5665 GCA_045533785.1 Bacilli bacterium | reverse complement strand
AATTTTTTTCTAAGTGTTTATTTTAATAGAAAGTTTTAACATTATTTGGTATAATAATTAAATAAGAAGGAGTTATATATGAAAAAGAAAATATTCAAAAGTTTAATCCTTTGTTTTGGTATAGTTATTTTAATTATAATAGGATATGTAATATTTATTCTTACATCATACTACCGAATCGATAATAATTTAAATTTACAAATTGAAAACGAAGCCTTGTATGACATAGTAGAGATGAACAAAGAATACAAGATAACAACATATAATATTGGCTTTGGTGCTCATTCACAAAATTATACATTTTTTATGGATAAAGGAGAAACACTTGATGGTCAAAAGACCAAAGGAAAGTGGTCTAAAGCTAGATCAATTGAGGAAGTAAACTTTAATACAAGTGGAGCAATTAACACAATTAAAAATTTATCGCCTGATTTTTGTTTATTCCAAGAAGTAGATACTTATGCTACAAGAAGTTTTAAAATAGACCAATATCAAATGATTAAAAATGAAATGTTAAACTATAACAGTACATTTGGTGAAAACTTTCACAGCACATATCTGCCTTATCCTTTTCATGATATGCATGGACGTGTTAATGCAGGTATAGCAACATTATCAAAATATAAGATTACATCATCTACTAGATACTCTTTAACTGTGACTGATAGTTTATCAAAATTATTTGATTTAGATAGATGTTTTGTAGCAAATGAGTTTGATATATCTAACGGTAATAAATTAATAATTGTTAATATTCATATGTCAGCTTATGATGAAGGTGGAGTAATAAGAGAAAAACAATTAGAAGAATTAAACAACTATTTAAAGACAGTAAAAGAATTAGGGTACTATGTGATTGTTGGTGGTGACTTTAATCATGATTTATTGTCTAATAATCCTTTATATAGCTATGATTTAGAAGACAATAATCCATTTATTAACTATATTTCACATAAAAAACCAGATTGGTTACAAATGTTTTTTAATGAAGACAAAACTTGTAATATAGAAAAAGGTTATAGTGTAATTGCGAGTTCTAATGCTCCAACATCAAGAGATATATCTGTAGAATGGGAAATTGGTAAGGGCTATGTATCTGTAATTGATGGGTTTATTGTTTCGGATAATATTGAAGTGATTTCAAGTGAAACAGTTGTGACAACAAATGGTAATAAAAACATTAACCATTTTGCATATAGCGATCATGATCCTGTTATACTTAAATTTAAATTAAAATAGGGAGCTGTTTATGAATAAATTAGAAGAGTTAAAGAAACGTATTGAAAAATTTACAGCTGATAGAAACTGGGAACAATTTCATACGCCAGTTAATTTAGCAAAATCGATATCAATTGAATCAGCTGAACTTTTAGAATGTTTTCAGTGGTCTGATACCGAATATGACAAGGAACATTTATTAGAAGAACTTGCTGATGTAATGAATTACTGCATTCAGTTATCTCTTGTATTAGATGTAGATATTGTTGATATAATAAATAAGAAAATGGATCAAAATGACCGTAAGTATCCAGTTGAAAAAGCGTATGGGAAATCTGAAAAATACGATAAATTATAAAAAATAATGTATATTTAATGAAATTTAATTAATTTTATGAGAATATATTGCTGTAAAAGATGACTAAAAGTAGCATAAATTTAAAAGAAGGGGGATATTATGGAATTTGCTGCAACAACAAAATTAAGAGAATTAATCACAATTGATACTCCAATTGGCACTATTGTTGATGTTTTTAAAAACACAATTAGACCTTTTGTTGATAAAGATGAATATTTTATTTATGAATCAATTGTTATGCCAGATAAAAAATATAAATTTTTTTATCTATCATTTTCTGCAAATCTAAAAGAAGAAGAACGAACTATTCAAATTAAAGTAGAATTAAAATTTGAGTCTACGCCTCAAAGTTTCGTTTTACAAAATTTATTAATAATTGATAATAAAGAAGAATTTGCTGAAAAAATAAAAAATACAGAAGCTTATAAATATATAACATCAAAAAATATAAAACCAATTGATGTGTCTGTTTATGAAGTTGATATTTAAAATGCTATGAAAAGATAGCATTTTTTTGTTTAATTAACATTTAATTATGGTATACTATTTAAAGATTAAAAAATGGTGATAATATGAAAAATTCAAATAATTTTACAGAAGGTAGTATTTCAAAAAAATTAATAATATTTATGTTGCCGATATTAGCTTCACTAGTTCTACAAGCAATGTATGGAGCAGTTGACACATTTGTAGTTGGAAAATTCGGTTCTGATGTCGGTTTATCAGGTGTTTCAACAGGAAGTAGTATTATTAGTTTTGTGACATTTACTGTTGCAGCATTTTGTTCTGCAGTAATGATTCAAATTGCAAGATATTTGGGTGAGAAAAAAGAAGAAAGAATTGGGAAAGTAATTGGCGGAGCAATTTTGTTCTTCTTAGTATTTTCATTTGTACTTACGATAGTATTGCTTTTGTTTGCGGAAGATATTGCTATTTTAATGAAAGCACCATTTGAAGCACTTGATAAAACAGTAACATATATTAAAGTATGTGGTTTAGGAATGATTTTTATTGTCTTTTATAATGTAATTAGTAGTATCTTTAGAGGTCTTGGAAATTCTAAACTTCCACTTTTATTTGTTGGTATTTCTTGTATTGTAAATATAGTTTTAGATTTATTATTTATAATAGTTTTTAAATGGGATGTTTTTGGAGCCGCACTGGCTACAGTAATAGCTCAAACAGTTAGTGTTGTTTTGTCTATAATTATTATTTTAAAACAAAAATTACCCTTTAAAATGTCTTTTAAAGATATTAGATTTAATAATGAAGTAAAAATATTTACTAAAATTGGTTTTCCAATTGCACTTCAAGAAATCTTAACGAATGTATCGTTTGCTGCACTTCTTGCATTTATAAATAACTTAGGACTTGAACAATCAAGTGGTTATGGAATTGCTAATAAAATAGTAAGCTTCGCAATGCTGATACCTTCTGCTTTGATGCAATCAATGGCTAGTTTTGTCGGACAAAATGTTGGAGCTAATAAAATAGAACGTGCAAAAAAAGCGATGTATGTTGGAATGTTAATAGGTAGCATATTTGGAGTCTTTATTATTGGAATAATATTAATTTTTGGCAATGAAGTGTCTATGATATTTACCGATAACACAAATTATGCTTTCCAATCTGCAGAGTACTTAAAAGGATTTGCATTAGAAACAATACTTACATGTATTTTATTTAGTTATATGGGGTACTTTAGTGGTCATAATAAAACTATTTTTGTAATGATTCAAGGAATAGCTCAAACATTTATCGTCAGACTTCCAATGTCGTACTTAATGAGTATTAGACCAAATCCATCTCTTATGCTAATAGGTCTTGCAGGCCCAAGTGCAACTTTATTTGGTATTTTAATCAATTTGGTGTATTATATTGTTATTAATAAAAAGAAAAAAACAAAAGAAATTTTAATAGATTAATAAAATAGTTTTAAAAAATAAATTTTTGTGGTATTATAATAATATAAAGAAGAAGAGGTTTTAAAAATGTTTAAAAAGAAATATTCTAAAAAAGAAATTATGCTAATGATTAAAAACATCTTATTAGTAATTATTGGAACTGTTATTTTAGCATTTGGTACAGGTGTATTTTTATTCCCATTTAACATAATAACGGGCGGTATTTCTGGGATATCAATAATTTTAAATAATTTAATTCCTGAGTTTACCTTTTTAGGTTTAAAATCGTATGATATATATGTATTTGTTGTTACATGGGGATTATTTATTATAGGGTTATTCTCGCTAGGAAAATCATTTGCCCTAAAAACATTAATTTCTACAATAGTTTATTCTCCAGTTTTTTCTTTTTCGATAAGACTTGTTGAATCTAACGTACTGAATGGTTTTTTTAATATTGCAGCTAATTATAGTGAGTTAAGCGTGTTACTTGGAGCTGTGTTTGGTGGTGCTTTTGTAGGTGCTGGATGTGCTATTGCCTTTTTGGGAGGCGGTTCAACTGGAGGTACTGACGTTCTTGCTTTCTTAATTTGTAAAATATTTAAAAAATTTAGAAGTTCAATCGTAATTTTTGCAGTTGACGTTATTATTGTTATTGCTGGTATATTTGTAATTAAAGATTTAACTTTATCACTTCTTGGTGTAGCATCAGCATTTATTTGTGCAATAGTTATTGATAAGTTATTCTTGGGAGAGTCTCAAGCATTTATTGCACAAATTGTTTCTGATAAATATGAAGAAATTAATAAACTTATTATTTCAAAACTGGATCGTACTACAACGATTCTAGAAGCACGTGGTGGTTATTCTGGCATGAATAAGAAAGTTGTAATGGTTTCGTTTACAATGAGACAATACGCAACATTAATAAACATTGTAAATATAGTTGATAAAACAGCATTTGTATCAATACATAGAGCACATGAAATTAACGGAGAAGGATGGACTAGACCATCGCCTGATCCAGAAAAGGAGTAAAAAATGAAAAAAATTAATGTAGAAAATTATAAGAAACAAAGATATAAACGTAATATTTTCTTTGCGGCAATTATGATTGTTGTATGCGTAGTTATGATTTTTAATGCATTTAATACTAATAAAAAATTAAATGAAGATAATTTTAATTGTTTAGAGGGAAAAGTAGTAAATTTTGAAGTCTTTGAGGATGAGTATTTATTTGGTGTTAAAAATCCTAAAGATAATAATAAAATAACTACAATAAATTTAAAACTTGAAGCAAACGCAAATATTCAAAAATTATCTGATAATATAGTAACAGGTGATACTGTAGAAATATTTTATGATTTAGAGACTAAAGTAATTTACAAAGCAACTGTAAATGATAAATTAATCTATGATTTATTCGCAGAAGGTATTGCTTCTAATAATAAATTAATTATTTTCTATTTAATTGTTGGTGTTTTAATGATTGCGTATTTAACATTTAGTATTATTAGTTTCGTTAAAGAACCAGCAATAAAAGAAATGGACTACATTGAATATATAATCACTTCAAATAGAGCAGTAACTAACGCAATGCTTAAAGAAGACTCTAAAACAATGCAACTAATTTATCTAGAAAAGAAAATAAATAAATATGTCTTTGCAAGCATGATTATTATATTAATCGGGTCAATTCTTTTGAAATCAATATTTACAAATAAATTAATTTTATTAATTATTTCATTAGTTTTAGTTACAGTTGCAGTAGCGTTAATGATTGTATTTAAACCTAGATTTTACAGTAAACATTTAAAAACATTTATTGATGATTATCTAGATTATTTATCAAGTGGTGAATCAAAAACTGATAGAACACTCTTCCTAAATAGCGATTCATTAAAAGTTATAAAAGATGAACAAGAATATAATTTTGAATATCAAGAACTAAACTTGTATAGTGTTGCGGCGTATTCTAAAACTAGTGCTCCAGTAAATATATTTATTTGTTCACAACTTCCTGAAAAAGAAGAATATAAAGATTTTGAAGATTTTATTATTCCATTATCTAAAGATATATATCAAGATATTTTAGATAATAATATCAAAGTTGCAGGTTTAGAAGAATTATTAGATAATTTATATAATGAAACACAAACTAATATTAAAGAAGTAAAAGAAGGTT
>JAZSIL010000068.1:0-3981 GCA_045533785.1 Bacilli bacterium | reverse complement strand
AGGAGAAGTAGGTCTATTATAATTTAGATATTTAGTAACTAGATATTCTTTACTATTTAAAGTATAAACGTAATTATCAATAAAATCACTTTCTATTTTACCCTCTAAATGACCTGGATATAAGCAAATAATGATTAATAGATGAGGGTTGTTTTTAATTTCATTTATTAGTTTTTCAAGAGCAATCATTGTAGTTTCTTTTTTTGTTGTGATTGTTTTATTACATGTTGGTAGATATCCAAGATTAAAGATTGCAAGATCATAAAGTGAAGCGTCGATAAATTCGTGTGATTTATGATATAAAGTAACATTAGTAAAATTGTTTTCTAATAATTTTGAATTAGTAGTTTCAATAGCAATTTCTTGGATGTCATAGCTATCAACATGTCCTTTTTCTTTTAAAAGATTTGCGATAAAGATGGTGTCATTTCCCATCCCACAAGTTGCATCTAAACATCTAATAAATGAAAGTGGTGAATTATTGATGTATTCTTTTATTAATAAATGACTAAATTCCACGATTTTGAACATATAAATCTCCTTGAAAATAGTTTTCTTTTCGCATTAGTTTATCTATTTCATTCATTACTACAAATTTTTTTAATGTCCAAGTAGGTGCAAGAAGTTCATTTTTATCCGCATCACCTGTAATTCTATGAATTACAATATTAGGTGGAAGTAGGCGTAATTGTGTAACTACTATATCAACATATTCGTCTAATGAAAGAAGGTTAAATGGCTTTATTTTATAAATTGCTCCTAGTGGCGAATTATTGATAACATGTAACATATGAATTTTTATTCCATCAATTGGTAGGGTGCTTAAGAATTTAACAGTGTTTATCATATCGCTTTTTGTATCTGTTGGAAGACCATTGATGATATGAACAATAACTGTTATACCAATTGCTTTTAAATCATTGATTGCTTTTATTAAACAATTATTTGGATATCCGCGATTGATATATTTAGCAGTATTTTCGTTAGATGTTTGAAATCCAAGTTCTACCCATACTGGGATTTGTTTATTAAGTTCGTTTAATAAATTTAATATGTCATTATCTAAACAGTCAGGGCGCGTTGCTATAGAAAGAATTTTTATTTTGTCATCTAATTTTTTACCATCCTTTATAATTTGCTCATATCTTTGCTTTAACTCTGTAACTGTTCCATATGTGTTGGTATTTGCTTGAAAGTATGCAATATAAGCGCCATTTGGCCACTTTTTTTCTAAGTTAGAAGCGACTTCATAAAATTGATCTTTAATTGATAAGTTAATGCTTCCTGCAAAATCACCACTACCTTTAGCAGAACAAAATATGCAACCATTAGTACTAATTTTACCATCTCTATTAGGACATGAAAAGTTCCCATTAAGTGATACTTTAAATACTTTTTCATTATATATGTTTTTTAAATAATTATTAAGTGTAAGATAATGTTTTTCATTGGTAAATAATTCATTCATAAATAGTTTTCCTCTATCTATATTTTACTATAAAATTAATTTAAAAAATAAAAAATCGCTTTAAAATTGTTAAAATAAATATTAATATGATATAATAAAAGCAAAATTTGAAATTTCAATCGTAATGCTTCTCGTATTTGGTTTATTCTTATTATATTTCTTAACACAATAGACTTGATATAAAATGGTTATAAATCTTTATAACCATTTTTGTTTTTTTGATGTTATATTTGACAAATTAGAATAATTAATATATAATTTTAATATAAACATTTGCGAGGTGAATAAAATGTTAAAAAGAAGAGCTTTAATTATAGGAAGGTTTTTTGCAAGATTAATTGGACTAGGTGCTGCAATCGTTTTTATAATCTTTTTATGTTTAGTTAATTACGATGATTCGATATCAAGACATAACATTGAATTAAATGATGTAAAGTACGGAACTATTAATGATGCAAAACTTCATCCTAATACTTTATATATTGAAACTAAACCAGGTTATAGTTGTACTTATAAAAAAAATGATGATGGTAAAATTGTTTTAGAATTAGATTTTGGTTATGCTACAATTAAAGATCCAGATGGAATAAAATTGCACTTTTATATGGATAATATTTATCATACTAAATCAGAATTTGAAACAGTATTTTATAATGATGCAACAGATGAAGAAAAGATAAAAATTGATAATGCAATTGAAAATGATTTAAGAGTAAATTTTGTATCAAAAATTGTTATCGATTATGGCTATTATAATGAGTCATCTCCTACAAGAATTACGATTAATGATAAACATTATAGTTTTGTAACTAAAGAAGGTGAAATTCGTCCTGCTCAAGTTGATCCAATTCACTCTGAAAAACTTGATGACGATGATTATGGATATGATAGTGTAAATCCAAAAGAAGGTTACTTATGTACTATTGCTTTAGGAGCAAGAACAGACTTAATGTTAGAAGAAGAAACTGTGATTGGTAATTCTTCGGTTATAATTGATGGATACTTAGAAACAAGCTTAGATTATGATAAAATGGGAATTAAATATTCAATTCTTGATGCTAATCCTAAGAGTTTAACACAAATTATCATTAGAGAAGTTAAAGAGATGAATATTTTTATTATTATTTTAATTATTTTAATTGGAACATCAGTATGGGCTATTCCTGGTGTTGTTGTGGATATATTCAAGATGTCACGTGATGGTTTCCATACATTAAAAACAGAGGGACTTGGTCGTGTTGTATCTATAACTGTAACAAAATATCGTGATGGAAGTGAAGATTATTCACCTAATTATGAAAACGATGGTTTATTTATTGCTTCAGTATTTATTTTCTGTATGATACCATTTGCTCCTGCTTTTGCAATAATTAAATCTACTTTATCAATCTTTACAGATATTTGGTTCTTTATCTTTGAATAATACTATTAACTCTTGATAAAATTGTCGAAAAATGGTATAATATATAAAAGAGGTAATAAAATATGTATATATCAAAAATTAGATCTATTCTTGCAATACTTATTATGTATGTGGCGGCAATTGTTGGATGTGTATTCTTATATCCATATCTTAATATTTCAGGTGATAGTGGACAAGCAATCCTACTTAAAATATTATTACTTGATGTTATCGCAACCGTTTTTATTTTCATTTTAAGTTGTATTTTTAAAAATTCGTCGATTTATGATCCTTATTGGAGTGTTGCTCCGATTGTAATGTCAATAAGTTTTTTATATGTATCAAATAACATTAATACTTGGAGTATTTTATTAGTTGTATTAATTTGTGTTTGGGGTATTAGACTTACACTTAATTGGGCAATGCGATTCAATAATTTAAGACAACAAGATTGGCGATATGATCATTTTAAAACAAAATTTCCAAAGTTATATCCAGTTTTAAATTTCTTTGGTATTCATTTAATGCCAACTATTGTTGTTGCAGTAGCTATGCTTCCTGCATTTAATTTTATAGGTGATGTTACCAAGGCAGGATTTGAACCATCATTTATGACAATTATTGCGTATTTAATTATAGCACTTGCTATTTTCATAGAAACAGTTGCTGATTTACAAATGACTATGTTTAAAAGAATTCCATCTAACGATGGACTAGTAATGAGTCAAGGTTTATGGAAAAATAGTCGCCATCCTAATTATTTTGGTGAAATCCTATTTTGGTTTGGAATCTTTTTAGTTCATTTTAGTGTAAAAAATGCAAATCCTGGTTTAGTATTTTGCCCTCTAGTAGTTTTTGTTTTATTTCAATTTGTAAGTATTCCGATGATGGATAAACGACAACTTAACTCAAAACCTGCATTTAAAGAATATATGGAAAGTACTAATCCCCTACTGCCCATCTTTCCACCTAAAAATAAAAAATAACACTGAGGTGTTATTTTTTTTTGTTTATATAAAGTGTTGTTTATATAAAGTGTATAAAATGATAAATTATTTTATTACTGATTGACAAAATTAATAAAATAGTGTATAATATGTGTATAAGGAGG
>JAZSIL010000014.1:0-3250 GCA_045533785.1 Bacilli bacterium | reverse complement strand
ATAATCTGTTGTTTCTAATATCTATTATTCCATTAATTGAAATAAGTTTAATATAGCCGTTTTTTAAATTTATTGTATTCATATTATTTTATTATTTTAATTTTTATTCTTCTACTAATTCTGTAGTATTTGTATTAGCATTAAAAGTAAAATCATATCTATTATTACTTTCATTATAAGTTGCAGTCCATGTTCCACCCATAGCAGTACCAAGTACAGATAAGAAAGCATTTAAAGACTCTTTACTAATATAATTAGTAGGCATATTACGTAAAGTATCTACAGCATTCAAAGCATATTCTACATCATATATTACAGGTACTATAGGGGTAGTATTCATGAGTATTTCTTCAGTTCCCCAATCGCTAACTTGATAATTAGATGTAAAATCATCTAAAACGACTTCTATAGGCTCTGCAAGTTCGTAATAAAGAATTTGACCTTGAAGAGATTCTCTAAAAGAAATAGCGTCTGTATAAGACGTATCTTTTATAATAACACTTTTTGCACCATTATTTTGTGTAATTTTTTTAATATCCTTATTTTCTTCTTCATTTATAAACTCTCTATGTACAGATGGATATTTAGAACATAATAGATTAGGTGGAATACCTCTATTAGCATTACTTATTTCATATATAGCTCCAACATCATTACTAAAACTAAAATAATCATAAACAGCATTATATGACCAGGGCAACGTTGCCATATCTGCACTACCAATTCTCTTAATAGCTTTCCATTTACCAATACCTTTATCATATACTAATTCATCATGTGCTTCTCCAGCACTACAAAGACCATTAGGGAAGAATTGTTCTCCATTCTCATCTTCAATAGTACTTATATTAATTGGAAGTATATTTTCTTGATATGGTTCATATTCGCCGTCTCTTATACCACTATGAGATATATTTATTGCTATATTAAAGTTTATTGGGTCTGATAAAAAATATACTTTACAAATAATATAATATACATTATTTTGTGGTGTAAAATAGTAATCCGTATCATAAGGACCATTTCTATTTTCAATATTACCAATATAGTTCTTATCTTTATCGTAAGCCATTATACTTACAGTGGATTGATTAGAGGAAAACAGCTCTACATAGTAATTTGTATTTCTTAATACACGAATATAATCAGTTTGATATGTATTAGTATCAATTTTATTTATTTGATTAATTTGATTAAACCCAACACTCTTAATACTAAAATCTTCTATACTTCTTAACTCACCTTCATTATATTCGTAATAGTCATTAGGAAACATTGCCTCAAATTCTTCAATAGTAGGCTCATTACCTTCATCAAACATTTGAGTAAGGTCGAAAACTTGAACATCTTTAAATTCAACAATATCTCCATTTTTAATGTTTGTTTTACTAACATCACATACTATATATCCTTGATAATCCGTACTAATATAATCTATATAAGAAATTGTCTGCCATGTATTAGCAATACTAGTAATAGTATATTGAACTTTATTTGGAAACGCTCTTGTAAAATTTCTAACCCTTATAGTTAGTCCGTCAGAATTCGCTCTTGCTTTACATTTAATTAAATATTTATGATTAGCTAAAGCTTTTTGTATAGGGGTGCAATAAACACTTTCTCCATTATTATTCATTAATTCTGAATCTACTATAGTTAGTTTTGCCAAATTATCAGTAAATTCTGTAGATATAGTGTTACTACTAGTATACCACTTAGTTGGAAATTTAGGAATTAACTGATTCCACACAATAGTGTTCCCTTTAACACTACTTATCTTAGCAACTCCATCAGCAACATCAGCAGTACCCGCAGTAGATCTATAAGTATATTTCGCAGTAACAACATCACTGCCTAATAAAGTTTCAGCAGCTCCTACTGTCATAGTAGAATAACTACCATCAACATTAGCTTTATTATTTAATGTTGTTTCATAAGTATCAAGTATTGCTACAGCATCATCTATTTCTTTATCTCTTATAGTTTCGGCTTCTGTAAAACTATTCCAACGTTCAGTTTCTGCAAGGTCATAAGCTTCTTGTTTAATAGTTTGAGCTTCATTAAATTCTCTACTATTATTTGTTTGACTTTCATTAAATTCTTCTTGTCTAATATTTTCAGCAGCTTTATATCTAGCCCAACGAGAACCATTAGCATTAGGTTCATCTGAATCATTACCTTCTTGTAGTTGTCTATTATTTTCAGCTACAACACGAGCATCTTCAGCTGTAATACGACCATTTTCAGCAATTACTCTTGCTTGTTCTCCTTGTTGTCTACTATTTTCAGAACTAATTCTAACATTTTCATTACCTTGACGAATAGCTTCTGTATTTTGTCTAGTTTCTTCATTAGTTATACGATAATCTTCTTGTTCTTGTCTAGCAGATTCAGCAGTATTACGAAGTTTTTCAGCATTGTTACGGTTATTTTCATATACATCATATTCATTAGTATATTTGTATTGACGTTTTTCTTCTGCTAATTGTCTTTCATCTTCAGCACTTTGACGAAGAGCTTCAGCACTTTGACGAAGAGCTTCAGCAGAATTTCTTTCATCTTCTTTAGTAACACGAATAGTTTCAGCTTGTTTTCTATCATTTTCATTAGTTTCAAAAGTAGTATTATTTGAATTTATTGTATTTATCGCATTAGTAATAATTTCATCAAGATTATTTACTTTAGATTCAACTCTTTGCCAAGCAGTATTATAAAATTCTTGATTAGCAGCTAACGCATCACGAACAGATGTTTCTAAATAACGAAGAGTTCCTCTTTCTTCTTCAACAAACTCTTCAAGATAATCACTAACTCTTCCTAGAGGAATCCAATATTCTGTATTAAAAATATCCATTCCAGCAGGAACATTTTGTCTACTAATATAACTTGCAATAGTAGTTGTATCATGAACAATTGTTAATCTGTCATATGGTCTATCTTTAGTCCAATATTCTTTTTCGACAGTAACACTAACTTTACCTAAATTTTCTATTGTTGGTTTCATATTGATTGTTTATTTTTAAAATATAATTATTTTATAATTATTTAGGTGGTGCTTGAGGAACACCATCAAAAGCATCAGTTATTGGCGGTATTGTAAATTTATAAACTTCTGTATTATTTTTAATTTCAAATCTATTTTCTATATTTTCTAATTCTATAGAATATTCTCTAAAATAAACATCTACCATACTATCAACTACATCATAAAAATCAGTAGTATTTATATATTCATAAGTTGATAAATATT
>JAZSIL010000287.1:0-4359 GCA_045533785.1 Bacilli bacterium | reverse complement strand
TAAAATAAATAGAAGGAAAAGGTGATTAAAATGAATAATAATTTTCTAACACCAAGAGAAAGACAAATTTTTGAATTATTAGTAAAACAATATGATACTGAAATGATTGCAGAAATTCTTAACATAACTTCTAAAACAGTTAGGAATCATATATCTAATGTTATTCAAAAACTTGGTGTTAAAGGTAGAAGTCAAGCCATTTTAGAATTAATTAAAATGGATGAAATTAAAATTTAGAAAGGAAAAAAGTTTATGCAGACCTTTTGTGGTAGAATAAGAAACGTGTATGAAGAAGATCGTATCTTTGAAATTCTGTATAAGAAACGTATATATCATTTTCATCTAACAAGAAGCCAAATGAAGAAGTTCTCACCCTACTTACAAGATGGTTTGTATGTCTTTTTTAAAGCTTTTGATGAAGAAAAAAAATACGGTCGTTTTATAGCTTACGATGTTATTAACTTTATTAAGTTAGTACGTCATGCTGGAAGAAAAACGATTGTATATTATGATATTCAAACAATCAAAGAAGGAGTTAGAAAACTTCTTAAAAAAGATGGATATCGTTTATTTATTGATTTAGAATTTACAATGCCTCCGTATAATTACAATCATTCAAATGGTGAACAATTTTATTCTGAAATTGTTCAATATGGTATGTATTTAGAAGATTCTTCAGGAAACTTAATTGATTGTTCAGAGGGATTAGTAAAACCTAAATGTAAACTTGGAATTAGTGATAGAATGATGGAGTTTATTCATGTATCTAAAGAAAAATTAGAGCATGCACCATATTATTCAACGTTTTATAATAGATTAAAAGATTATATGATGTTTTATCAACCAACTATTTATGTATGGGGTAAAAATGATTATTTAATGATTGATAAATCCTATAAATTGCATAATGTTAAACCAATTACTGAACGAAAGAATTTCGTTAACTTAATGCAAATTATTAAAAACTATTATGGAATAAAAAATGATATTGGTCTATATGCTGCATTTGAGTTACTTGGAGCTAAACCTCCAATGGAAACGCAAGATCACAATGCATTACATGATGCAGAAGCTACACTAGAAGTATTCCATCTATTTGAAAATGAGATAAATAAATAGTATTAATATATAAAAAAATTTATAAAGAAAGGAGGAAACAAATGGAAAATAAACAAACTAATAATTCTAATAAACCAAAGAAATATTATAAAAAACGTAAACCTGCTAATACTGTAAAAAAACAAGTTCCACAAGAAGAAAATAATAATCAAGAACCAAAAGTAAGCGTTATTAATAAACCTAATATAGTTTATAAACCAAGAAAAGATTTACGTAGAAAACCTGTTAATAAAGAACAAAATATTAAAGTTTATTCACTTGGTGGACTTGGTGTTGTTGGAATGAATATGTATGTTGTTGAAGTAGATAATGAAATTATTGTTATCGACGCAGGAGTACTTTTTGCTGATGACGATGTACATGGCGTAAATTATATTATTCCTGATTTTACACATCTTATTGAAAATGAAAGTCGTATTGTTGGTTTATTTATTACGCATGGGCATGAGGACCATATCGGTGGACTTCCTTTCTTGTTACAAAAAGTTAAAATTCCAACAATTTATGCTGCTGGAATTGCGGTACCACTTATCGAGAATAAATTATCAGAGTTTCCAAATATTGAGTATAACTTAAAAGAGTTTACTGGTGATGATGTAATAGAATATAAAAATACAAGTGTGTCTTTCTTTAGAACAAATCACTCTATTCCAGATTCATATGGACTTGCGATAAAAACAAAATATGGTTATGTTGTTAATAGTGGTGACTTTAAGTTTGATTTTAGTCCAATTGGTCATATGTCAGATTTTCATAAGATGACAAAAATTGGCGAAGAAGGTGTAATTTGTTTATTATCAGAAAGCACAAATGCTAATATCGAAGAATTCTCTTCAAGTGAGCGTAAGATTGCTGAAACACTTGATAGTTTATTTCATCAAATTGAAGGTCGTATCATTGTTGCAACGTTTGCTTCTAATGTATATCGAGTACAACAAATTATTGCTTCTTCAATTGAATGTGGTCGAAAAGTAATTGTATTTGGACATAGTATGGAAAAAACCATTGAAGCGGCTGTAAAACTAAATTACATTGATGCTCCAAAAGGTTGGATTCTTAGAGCAAGAGAATTAAAGAAAATAGAAACAGAACATGTTACAATTTTATGTACTGGTTCACAAGGCGAACCACTTGCAGCTCTTTCTAGAATTGCTGCTGGTACTCATAAACAAATTCAATTACTTCCTAATGACACAATAATCTATTCATCTAAACCAATTCCAGGTAATGAACAATTTATCAATCGTAATATTAATAACTTAGTTCATGCAGGAGCTCATGTAATAAAAAATAGTCCGCTTACAGATACACATACAACAGGACATGCTTCGCAAAACGAACTTCGAATGATGTTATCATTTATGAAACCAAAATATTTTGTTCCTGTTCATGGTGAATATTTCATGTTAAGAAAACATGTTGATATTGCAGTAGGTCTAGGACTAAAAAAAGAGAATTGCTTTGTGCTATCTCCTGGAGATGTTTTAAATATTAATGAAACAGGAGCAACAGTTATTAAGGATGGAGTAAAAGCTTCAGATGTTTATTTAGATGCATCTTTATCTGATGTAGATAGTAATGTTTTAAAAGAAAGAAGAAAAATGGCTGATGAAGGATTAGTAAGTATTACTTTCTTTGTTAATAATAAGAAAGCAATATTAGATAAACCAATTGTTACACTACATGGTTTTGCAACTCCAGATAAAGCTTTAGAACTAGTAAGTTCTTTAACTATTAAATGCGAAGAAATTTATAATAGTTTAATTAATAATGGTTCAAGAATTACATATGGCTCAATTGAAAAACAACTTACTAATCAAATGTATCAATATATATATAAAAAGATGGATCGTAAACCATTAATTGTTGTTTCCATCATCAAAGCAAGATAATATGAAAAAAGTATTATTTTTTGATGTAGATGGAACTCTACTTACACCTAAAAAAAGAATTGTTGAACCAGCTACAATTGAAATATTGAAAGAATTATCGAATAATCCTAATATTGATTTATATTTATCAAGTGGTCGTGGTAGAGAAACACTTGGTGATGTTGAGCATATCATTCCTTATTTTACTGGACTTAATCTTGCAAATGGTGGACATATTATTATAGGCGATAAATCATATCAAGATTGCATTAGTAAAGATGTTGTTAAAAGTATTGTATCTTTTATGATTAAAAATAAAGTTTCTTTTTCTGCATCAACAATAAATGGTAATTTAAGAATGTACTTTAACGAAGAAGTAAAGGCGTCTTTTGATCGAAATGTTCCATGTCCTTATACACTTTTAAAAGAAGATGATGATTTTTATTTTGAAGAAGTTATTCAATTTTGGTTATTAGGTGATAATGATCAAATAGATGAAGTAAAAAAACATTTTTCAAATTTAACATTTTTTAAATGGGGAACATTTGGTGCCGATGTTATTCCTGCATCTCGTGATAAATCAACTGGTATTAAAAAAATAATCGATATTATGAATTATGATATCAATAATACTTATGCATTTGGTGATTCTGATAATGATGTTCCGATGTTTAAACTTTGTAAAACAAGCATCGTAATGGCTAAATGCACACCTGCTGCACGTGATGCTGCAACATATATCACTGGACCAATTGAAGAAGGTGGTCTCGCAGATGCTGTTAATAAGTATGTTTTAGATAAAAAATAAAGGATAGACTAAAACGAATAATTTCGTTTGTCTATCCTTTTTTCTATTCTTCACTAAATTTAATTGGTTTAGAATTTTCTGGAATATACATTGGATTATCTTTATTTGCACGATCAACAAATAAGATTCCATTAAGGTGATCATATTCATGTTGAAATACAACAGCTAAATATCCTTTTAAGCGCATGCGTTTATGTTCAAGCTTTCCTGTTTCTAAATCATAAAAATATGCTTCAAATGTAACTCTTGCTGGACGATGAATGTATGCAGTACAAGTTCGATCCACTGATAAACATCCTTCTCCCCCTTCAAGATAAGTTAGTTCATCTGAATAACTTATAAGTTTGGGATTAATTAATGCAAATTCATGTTCAACACCTTTTTCATCAGGTGCAACTATCGCAATCATTTTTTTTAAGATTCCAAGTTGTGGTGCAGCAAGCCCAACAGCAGGACGTAGGTCATATTTTTCATTTAGTTCTGGATCACATGAATTATATACATATTCCATCATATCAATCATCAACTGTTCATCTTCTTTAGATAAAGGAATTTTAACAT
>JAZSIL010000229.1:0-2664 GCA_045533785.1 Bacilli bacterium | reverse complement strand
TTCATCACTAAGATTAGGTAATTTACATTCTAAATTAAATCTTTCTTTAATCTTATTAAAGTCTTCAATATTTAATTCTTTTTTCTTATTAATTAACGCATCAACACAAATTTTTCTAAATAGATTACTTTTTACTAAATTATTTAAAAAGAATGGTTCAAATTCGTCTTCAATTTCTTCTTCTAAGTTATCGTCATATCCAAATAAATGTTTTGCTTTATTCTTAAGTGGTTCTTCTAGAAAATCAGATAAATCTTTTAAACGAATTTTATTTACTACATTTGGTTCATATTGATTAATTACTTCAATCTTACTATCACCATCATTATTTAATAAGCCAGTAAAATAATCTTTATTAATAAACGATTTTTTAGTGAAAAGTTCAGTCCACCCTCTTGTTTCATCAATATCAATATTTATTTCATTCATCTTATTAGTTTTAGATAAATTCACAATAAATGTTGATGGATAAAAATCTTCATCTGTTTTTAGGTTTTTGTTAATGTAACTTACAAAAAACTTATCTGCATTTTGATATTGTATTAAAAACGAATTTTCAATTTCTTCCTTATTATATATATCACACGTTCTAATATCAAGTTCACTTTTTATAACTGGAATTGGTAAATTAGTTGATGAAGCATTTAGGAAAAATATATATTTACATGAAAGAATTGCTTTTATATCAAAATCTGCAAAAGTAATTCCTCTTGTAAAATAATCACCAGTTCTAACTTTTGTAATTTTACTAGCATCAAGTAATGAATAAAATACTGTATTTCGTGGTATTAGATCATTTGATGCTTCAGTAGTTATCCAAAAATCGATATCTTTTATAATATTTTTATAATACCTGTTTGTTTCAAATTCATTTGCATCTTTTAATGAGAACCATTTATCAAGTTCATTTTTAATATTAAGTAAATTATCATTATCAATAAACTTAATTGAATTCACTACATTAAGCCAACTCTTTAAATCATCAATAACACTTACAAATTTAACAATAGAATCACTGTCAAAATCAATTGTACTAAATGGTAAATATTTTTTATTACAAAGCTCAACCAAATTGTTATCGATATCACTTATTCCTGCAACTTTAGATAGTAAGATTCGTTTTCTTGCATAGTCCCAGTCATCACGTTCTGGGCTATTACGATATGCATTTATTTCAATTAAATATCTAGACCAGTTATCTACATCATCAAGCGTTATATTACGAGTTTTTTGAATATCACTATTATTAATAATATTAAAGAAATCAAGTCTTGTAAAGAATTTTTTATTTGCTATATCAATAAGTATTTCAAACCCATTAGATACATTAGTATCTATTTTTTTACAATCATTGATAACATACGGAATGCTTGGGAACTCTTCATCATCTTGATTAAATACTCTTGGTATTACATCTTCGTATACACTTATATCAGGAGCAATAACTAAGAAGTCTTCATACTTATTATTATGATCAAGCAGTAATGTACATATCTTAGAATGTACTACTTCAATTTCTCTTAATTTAGACGGCACTGATATTAAATCAAATTCACTCTTATATTCAGGATCTTTTTCTAACATCAATAAAGTTACATTAGATTCTTCTTTTAACTTATCAATTATTTTACTTTCAAGATTATTAAAGCTAACAAACCCAAAGAAATAAATTGGATTATTTATTTTTTTTACATTGTTACATTTATTAAACATGTAACTAATAGTAGATAATTCATATTCTAATGCATTTTCAAGTACTTTATTATATAACTCTTTTTGCCAACCTGTAATTTCTACTTGATCTATTTCATACTCAAAAAATAATGAAGCTAGTTTATTAGATAGGTCATATAACTTAATGTGATGAAACTCACCCTCTACATATATATAATCTTTAACTTCATCAGGTAATAAATCTAATATATTAGGTAAATGTTTCATTATTAAAGTTTTAAGTTGATCTAATCTAATTAACTCAAAATAGCGATCACAATCTACTAAATCTTTTAATGCATTATCTATTCTTTTAAATACTACATTCATTAAAACATTATTTTCATGTTTTAACCAATAAGCTTTAAACCATTGTTCTATTTTATTATTTGGAACAACTATCGTAATTTGATTAAATACATTGGTTCTTTGTTTGATGATATTTATTAATTCATTACCTAATAAATTAAGCTTAAATTTTTTCATAATTATATCCTTCCTAATAATCTATTTTTTGTATCTTGGCCAAATATAAAATTCTGCTTTAAAAGGTGTTAACCTTTCATTAGTAGAACTATCAATATATTCATGCTCTGCGTTTAATAGATATTCTCTAATTTCTTTTTGAATAGTCATATATTCCTCATAAGTTAAATTAGAAAAACTTTTTGTTTTTGCTGCATTATTAACTTCATTTTTATAGAACCCACCATCTAAAGAATTACTTTTTCTTCCTGTATATGTCATGCTATCAAGTGCTACATGACAAAATTTAAAATATTCTTCAGAAACATTGTAACAATATAAATGCTTCATCGTTATATTAATAATTTTTTGTGCTTTACCAAATTGAAATTCTTTATACATTCTACATTTCTCTAAAAACTTTTCACCAGTTTCTTTTTCCCATTTATCAAAATCATTATATGTTTTAACAGAAGGATTTAAAAA
>JAZSIL010000244.1:0-3011 GCA_045533785.1 Bacilli bacterium | reverse complement strand
GTTTTCTTTTAGATTTTAATTACACATTTTATTAGACTATGAAAAGTGACTCATTTTATGGAGTCACTTTTTTTAGTGCAAATTATATTCATTATGCCCAGTCAATTAAAATTTGAATTCATATAATTACATTGACGATGAAAGAAGGAATTAAATGAACAAAGTAGTTTTAAAAAATATTTCAAAGTCCTATTATAATCAAAAAGGAACATTAGATGTAATTGAAGATTTATCATTAGAAGTAAACGAAGGAGAAATAATTGCAATAGTAGGTCCTAGTGGAACGGGAAAATCAACAATATTAAACATTATTGCAGGACTTGTCGAAAAAACTAGTGGAGAGTTATTAGTTGATGGAAAAATCGGTTATATGTTTCAGCATGATTTATTATTTGATTGGACAACTGTTTATAAGAATTTATTTATTGGATTAGAAATTAAAAATAAAGTGACGGAAGAAGATAAAGAAAAAGCTTTAAAATTATTAGAAAAGTATGAACTACTTGATTTTAAGTCATCTTTACCTAATGAATTATCTGGTGGGATGCGACAACGAGTTTCTTTAATTAGAACATTGATGATTAATCCGGATATTTTATTATTAGATGAACCATTTTCGGCACTTGATGCTCAAACGAGAATTAAAATAAGTAATGATGTTTATAATTCAATTAAAGAACAAAAGTTAACTGCTATACTTGTGACTCATGATATCACTGAAGCTATTTCACTTGCTGATAGAGTAATTATTTTATCTAAACGACCTGCTAAAGTAATAAAAGAATATCAAATAAATTTTGGTGATTTAACACCTCTTGAAAAAAGAACAAATCCGTTATTTTTAGAATATTTTGATAAAATTTGGAATGATATAGCGTGAATTTTGAATTAATGTATAGGAAAAAAGAAAAAAAGAAAAAAATATTTATATTAGTAACTCAAATTAGCTTATTAATAGCATGCTTTATAATATGGGAATTTCTAGGTAGAAAAGGATTAATTAATACTTTCTTATTTAGTTATCCAAGTGATATTTGGAAAATATTTTATGTTTATCTAGAAAACAATGAAATTTTTAGACATATTGGTATTTCTGTATTTGAAACATTGTTAGGATTAATTATTGGGACATTATTAGGATTAATTATTTCGGTAATACTTTGGTGGAATGACTTTGTTGCAAAAATATTAGATCCATTTTTAGTAGTACTAAATGCTCTTCCTAAAACAGCACTTGCACCAATTATAATTATTTGGGTTGGAACTGGAATTGATGGGATTGTATGTGTTGCTATATCGATATCTTTAGTACTTACAATTCTTTCGGCATATCAGTATTTTAAAAATGTAAGCTTTGAACAAATTTTAATGTTAAAAAGTTTTGGAGCTAATAAATTACAAATTTTATTTAAATTAATAATTCCATCAAATATTGGTAACCTAATTAATTTAATAAAAATTAATATTGGAATGAGTTGGGTTGGAGTTATTGTAGGAGAATTTATTGTATCTAAAGAAGGAATTGGATACTTAATAATGTATGGTTCTCAAGTATTTAAAATGGGACTTGTAATGATGGGAGTATTAGTACTTGGCGTTCTTTCTTTTCTAATGTATGAAGTCGTCAACATTATAGAAAAAGTATGGAAGGAAAATCATAAATGATTAATAAGAATTTGAAAAAGATTGTGTTTGTGTTACTTTTAATTAGTGGAATTGTTTCATTAAATAGTTGTGATAAAAATGATTTAGAAAAAATTAAGGTTGCAGAAGTAGCCCATAGTGTATTCTATGCACCACAATATGTTGCATTAGAACTTGGTTATTTTGAAGAAGAAGGACTTGAAGTTGAACTTATAAATGCGAATGGAGCAGATAAAGTAACAGCTTCTTTATTATCAGGTGATGTAGAAATTGGTCTTCAAGGTCCAGAACCAACAATTTATTTATACAAAAATAAATCCAGTGATTACTTAGTTAATTTTGCACAAGTAACAAGAACTGATGGTAGTTTTATTTTTGGAAGAGAAAAAGTTGAGAATTTTGAATTATCAATGTTAAAAGGTAAATCAATTCTAGGTGGTCGTGCGGGTGGAGTTCCTGAAATGACATTAGAATATGTTTTAAAACAAGCAGGGTTAGAGATTGCTAAGAATTCAGATGAAGCCGATGTAAATGTTAGAACGGATGTTGCTTTTGCTGCGATGGCAGGTGCTTTCTTGAATGGAGAAGGCGATTATACAACTTTATTTGAGCCTACTGCTTCTGAAATGCAAGCTAGTGGAGAAATCTATTTACTTGCAAGTGTTGGAGAGTACGCGGGTGAAGTTGCATATACAGCATATTCATGTTTAAATAGTTATTTTAACAAAAATCAAGAAACACTAAAGAAATTCACAAAAGCTCTTTATCGTGGTCAACAATATGTTGATACGCATACAGATAAAGAAATAGCAGAAGTAATTCATAAACAGTTTACTGATGTTTCTGTTGAAACACTAACTAGTGTAGTTAATCGTTATCGTAAAATTAATGCTTGGTGTAAAACACCTGAATTTACTAAACTTGCATTTGATAATCTTCAAAATATTATGATTGAAGCAAAAGAACTAGATGAAAAAGTAGATTTTGATATTTTAGTAAATAATAAAGTAGCATTTGAAGTAATTAATGGTTAAATTAGGCTCATTTTTGAGTCTAATTTTTTTCTTATATTAAAAAAATTATTATTTATTTGCTATAAATTGGAATTTTTGTTATAATAAGGTTGTAAAAAAATGAAAGGTGAAATATATTATGGCTTATATTAATTATTCTCGTGAATTATTAGACAAATTCTGTATGGATGCTTTCCAAAAGTTTGGTTTTACTTTTGATGAAGCAAGAATCATTACAGATGTATTAATCATGTCTGATGACTTTGGTATTGAATCTCATGGTATGCAACGTTTAGTTCGTTATCATAAAGGTATTGAAAGTGGTTTAATCCATGTTGATGCAAAACCAGAAGT
>JAZSIL010000220.1:0-2649 GCA_045533785.1 Bacilli bacterium | reverse complement strand
ACAAAAACCCCTTTATTTCTAATAAAGAGGTTACTATTTTATAATATATTAATTTCTATTGTTATACGCTTTCAAACTATAAAAAATCAATACTCATAAATATTATAATTCTTAAAAGTTTTGAAGAAGTATTAGCGTAACTAATAATGGTATTTCATTAAATGTTTGAAGTTGCCAAGCTTGTTCACCATTATCTAGAATTGATAATTCAATATTTAGATCATTAAATGCAAGCCAAATATCATTTTCATTTATACCAGTTTTTTCAACCAATTCATTCATTGTAAAGTATTTTGTCATTCCATTTTCTGTCATTAAATTGTGTAATGCAAATAATACTCTTAATGTATTCATCTTATTAATAGAAGTTAAGTAACGATGTACTTTTCTAATTACATTAATATCAAATTTTGGATAATCTTTAAATGATGAGATAAATAATGAATTATCACCTTTCATGATTAAACCAGAGTGACATTGACTGATTGCTTTATTTCGATATTTCTTTCCTTCTAATATATCATTTACAGATTTCTTTTCTTGATCCGCTATACATGTTGATGCAAGCATAGCAATTTGATAGATGAGACTCATTTTATCATTATAATCTTCTTTAGAATCAACAAGTGATTTAATATTAAGATAAATACTATTAACAGATGACATTGGTTTATAACCTAATAATTCATCTATTGATACTTCAAAATAATCAGCAATTTCAGGTAAAACAGAAATATCAGGACAAGATAGGCCTAATTCCCATTTAGAGATACTTTGACTAGTTACACCGAATACTTCTGCAAGATCTTCTTGTGTTAAATGTTTTTTCTTTCTTAATGCTTGAATGTTTTCAGCAATTTTAATACTCATAATTTTAATTCCTTTCAATTTTTGTATTTGTTTTCCTTGCAAGAATAACCATGAAACAATTGTTTCTACTAATAGTATACACTGATTCTTAGTTGAAGTCTACATATCAAAAGTTGAAAAACACCCTTTTTTTACAACTATTAGTTGTATTGTGTTTTTAAAGAAAAGCACTGCACAAAAGTGCAATGCTTCTTATACTTATTCACTAAACGCTTTGCTTTGTGCATAATCGACAGAGAAAAACCAAGGAGTAATTACTTTATCTATTAAGTATTCTGATTCATTATTATCATCTGTTTTGTTAGGATTTAAAGTTTTTAGACAATAATAATTATAGAATAAACCTACATACTTTTTACTACCCCCATCATTATAAACACTTGTTTTAATACAAAAGATCGGTTCTTGATCATTCTTACATCTAATCGAATCAGTTGTAAAAAAAACTGTCCATAATAATACAAAAGTTATTACAATACTAATAATTATTTTTTTCTTCATAATACTCTCTCCTTATATATTATTTAAATGCTTTTTCCTTTGCATAGTCAAGACCAAAAAACCATGGGGTAATAACATAATCAGTAATAACATCTTTATTTTCCACATTTTCTCTTACTCTATAGTAATTATAGAATAACCCAACATAGTAAATGCTTCCACCATCTTCATACATTGCAACTTCTATAGAAAATATAGGATCTAAATTATTTTTACATCTTATCGAATCAGTTGTAAAAAACACTGTCCATAATAATACAAAAGTTATTACAATGCTAATAATTATTTTTTTCTTCATACTGATTCCTCCTTTATCACTTATAAAACAAATAACGTTTATATTTTGTGACTTTTATTTTCCAAATACTTTCTTTACTCCATGGCTACAATAATAAAAACGATAAGGTTTTTCTACACATATGTCTAAAAATGCAAATAAACCAATTAAATGTGGTATTGATACCTTTTCGTAAATACTCATAGAATTATCATTTAATTCGACAACTGATTTACCAACTAATTTAAATTTTAACATACTATCTAATAATTCTAAAGCTTTTTCTTTAGATATATTAAATTTATTAACAAATAGATCTTCAGTAAACTTAGAATCACCTCTTGAATAAACAAACACTACTGCATCATAAAATAAAGGATCTGATAATAATTTACATAATTCTATTTGTTTATCTCTAGATTTTAAAACACCTGTAAAATCACATGTATCATTTTTAGGGAAACATGCAAAAAATTGATTAGATTTTTGTAAAGAAGTAACAGTTGTTCCATAATCATTTTCAATTTCTGAGTGATAGTTTTCTTCAATAATACTATCATAATCATAATCTTCTAAATTAAATCTTCCATTTATTGCGATACTCATTAAGTAACCTAATTTATTAATTCTTTCAAAACGTTCTTTTACAGGAAAACTTGCGATATAATCACATATTTTTTCCTCAATATTTAAAAAGTCATTATTCTTTACACCAAATAAATAATCAGTTGATACATTAAAATATGCTGCAATATCTGGTATTAATTCTAAATCAGGACATCCGCCATTTTCCCATTTTGATACTGCTTGAGTTGATACTTGTAATGCTTTCGCAAGTTCTTCTTGAGTAATTTTTTTATTTACTCTTAATTCTTTAATCTTAATTCCAATTTCCATAAAATACTCCTTTTTTTAATTTTTATTTGTAACTAGCTATTTACACTAACATTATATATCAACTAAAAGTATATGTCAATGGACGCAAAATTGAGAAAATCAAC
>JAZSIL010000102.1:0-15725 GCA_045533785.1 Bacilli bacterium | reverse complement strand
AAAAGTATGATACCTGACAACTACCTAAACATATACCCAACAACCACCAGCAACAACTACCTTAAGATACCTACCTACCTGCATAAACATAGGAAATAACATAGGCTTCGTTCTTTATATGTATATATATTGTTTAATAGTGTAAAATTATTTTTAATAAATAAATTGTAATCGACAATACAAAGTAATCACATTGTCTTATTCTTTCCTACGAAAAGTACTAAATTGCTTATAAATAATACAGCTAAATTGTATATATCAATGAATGTACTAATTGTAATAAATTGATAAAAATAATTGTATAATATAACAGATAGGAGAATAATTATGGACTGATTAACAATTATATTAAGTATTGTAGTAAGTATAGCTATTCTATTAGGCATTAGTATATGAATAATAGTTAGTTATTTTAACAGAGTATTTAAAGAATTAGAAGAATTAAAGGAGTTAGAAGACGACGATGTATTGTAAAGGATTAACTAGACAAGATTTAGAAGATTATGGTATTATAGATATTAGATGAGATATAAATACTAATAATTGAGCTATTACAAGAAAATGGTATAAGAATAATAGTAAGAGTAAAGGAACTCTTTATACATTAGTTGTAGGAGAAGCTATTACTAAACATAAGTATACTAAAGATAAATCTTATCCTAAAGTATCTTTCTCTTATAAAAATAGAGCTGTAGCCATACCATTATCTAGAGTTATATATGTATGATTTATGGGAGATATTCCAGATGGTTATGTTGTAGACCATATTGATAATAATCCTTATAACACACAATTAAATAACTTACGTATAATGACTATTGGAGAAAATATTCGTAAGAGATTTATGGATAATCCAAATGTAAAATGTTTTAATCAATTTAAGAACACGGAGTATTAATATGATAACAAATAAACAAAGAGCTTATTTAAAGAGTTTAATTAAAAGAGGATATAATTTAATATATGATTATGAAAATGAAGCTGTAGAAGAGCTATTAGATAAGATTACGGAATATGATATTCATACCCATACTTTTACATTTAAAGAGCTTGCTATAGATTCTTTAGATAATAAGCAAATATGCCTTCTTATTACAACTCTTAAAAAAGAAATAACAGAATATAATAAACAAGTTAGATGGTTATGGGAATTTCATGCTGATTATTATGATAAGTATTTAAATTCAGAGTTATTAAAAGCCATATTAAAAAATAATCCTTTAGAGGTATTAGGAGAAAGGTTATGTCCTTATCACTATTATGCTTTTGAAGGTGAAACTTATGAGATTGTAATGCCTGTAGATACTCTTATTAAAAACTTTGATTTATTAGACCATGAAGAAGAAATTATGTCAAATGTAAAAGATGGTCACGTATGGGAAGCTATTAATGACTTTTGTATGCAGAATGAAATATTTGGAGGAGATTTAGTATTCGAGTATCCTTATGAAATATAATAATTTTAGAAGAAGAGCATTAGGTATTACTGAAGCTAATCAATTATTATATATTCTACATTCAGCTGGAATTATTGTTCATTATATAGGTATTAATCAGAGTTATAGAGAAGAAAAGATTCTCTTAAAAACAACATATAAAAGTAAGTTTAATTACACTAATCACGCTATTATAAAAGAAAATCTAACAAATATATGGATAGAGACTAAGTATTTTGAACCTAAATATAAGCCTACTAGATATATTGTAGATTTAAATGGTGAGAAAAAACCAGCTATTAGTGGATTACAAGCTTTTAATGAATTACAAAGATGGGCTTATACAGCTATTAATTCAAAAAACTACAATTTTCCATTATTAGATAGATGGTTTGATAATTCTACAGGTAAATATGTATGTTCAGCAAGTCCTACAATCGGCTTTAAAGAGCAATGAAATAATCAAATATTACATAATGTGTATGAATATGACTTACATAGCGCGTATAGCTCTGTTTTGCTCGGTAAAGTGCCTAATGTAAATAATCCTATATTCAATGCTAAAATTAAAGAAGGACAAGTAGGCTTCTTAATTGATGAACAATTAACTTTAATAGAAACTGTTGGTTGTCAATGTGATGTTGTATTTGACTTAATAACTCTAAGACAAGAAGGTAAAAATTATATACTTCGCTTGTATAATAAAAAAGAAGAGGCAACAGATGAATTAGAGCATGATGAAGTTAAATTAAAACTTAATGCTGCTATTGGATATTATCAAAGATATAATCCATTTATGAGAGCATATGTAGTCCATAAGTGTAATAATAAAATAAACTCTCTAATTGATGAAAATACAATTTTATGAAATACAGATGCAATATTTAGTTTAGTACCTCGTCCTGACTTAGATGTAGGAGATGGTATTGGACAGTTTAAAGAGACATTTATTGAAAGATTTGTTTATATAAATAACAATTATCAAATAAATGATGAATTACCTTTATTTAGAGGATTTCCTAAGATATGGATGAAAAATTATATTAAATTACATCCAGATAAACATTTAACTATTTGGGATATTATCTCTTCAGAAGATTTTAGTAGATATTTAGCTAAGTATAGATTAAATGTCTTTAATTTTATTAAAGAAGATAGATATAAGCTTATAAAAAATAAAGATTGGAGTCAATTATGGCAAGAAGATTAACAGTAAAACAAAAAAGAAAAAATAGAGCTATGTACAACTATATACGTAAAGTATATAACAAAACTAATAAAGAAATTACATACAAGCAATTTAAGTTTAGAGTTCTTAATAGAGCTAAAGGAACTGGAGAATCTTATAAAGAAGCAGCTATTAATGAAGCTCGTACTAGAACATTTATGTCTGCAGAAGATATAGCTAGAGAAAATATTCTTAAAGGTATTAAAGAGAAATTCAGAGATGAATATAAAAATATTCGTAAACATGCTGGTAGATTTGAATCAGGAGAAAAACTTGCTGATAAACTAGAATGGGATGAAGATTATGGAGCTTGGGTAATTGTTAGTAATACTGGTAAGAGAACTCTTATTGATATTAGTAATAGTCCTGAAGGAGTAAGATTCGTTGATTTAGGAGAATAATATGCCTAGAAAGAAAACAGAAAAACAAATAGCTTTAGAAAAATATAAGAAAGCTAAACATGCTGATGATCAAAAGCAATTAAAGAAAAAACTATATGAAGCTAAAGAATGATATACCTGTAGGTCTCTATTAGGTAATCAATGGGCTAACTGGTTTATTATGATAGGAGCCAGAGAAAGAGGTAAAACATTTACAGTACAAGATTATGTATTAAATTGCTTCTTTAATCCTAAAAGTAAATTATATCATGTTCCATTCTATTGGATGAGATTAAACGATATAGCTATTAAGAATATGACTATGAATAATGGTGCTAAGATGTTTGAACCATTATTAGTTAGAAAATATCATTTAGAAAACATTAAAGTTAGAGGAGATACAGTATTTATTGATGGACTTAAATTATGTTATGTATTTGGCTTGTCTGTTGCCTATAATAGTAAAGGTAGTGCTCTTTTCGACGCTCATAATTTTAAGGGCTGTAATATCATCGTCGACGAAGTAGCATTAGAAAAAGGACAAAGAAGAACATTTGACGTATGTTATAATCTTAAAATGCAAATAGAAAACATTGTTAGATCTGAAAGAAAGAATGTTAAAGTATTCATGATGCTAAACAATACTGAAGAATGTCCTGAAGTATTAGCTATGTTTGGATATGTACCTGTTAACTTTGGTATATATAAATTAAAGAGAAAGCATTGTGTTATTGACTATATTCCTAATAATGCTGCTTATGAAAAGAGAAGAAGTAATGCATTAGCTAACGAAATAGATACTGGTACAGGTAACTTTACTAATAAGTTTGTTAAAGATTTATCTCTATTGTATAAAGGCAGATTAGATCATCCACAATATATAGTTAAGTATAGTAAAGATATGGGAGACTGATTTACTATCTGAGATGGTAATGTTGTATGTCCATATAATGGCGAGAAAAAGAGCAGTATAGCCATGAAACGTTATATTGATGATACATTTATACCGACTGCTAGAGATGCTATCATAGAGCAAGAGGATGTAAGAGCATTTAAGTATAAGGATATTCTTACACAAAGCTTATGAAGAAAGAATATGGAGATAATAAAAAAGTAGGCATTGAACCTACTTTTTATTTTATGTGATTATTCGATGTGGAGCATATTCCCAAGGTATATAAGTAAAAGAAGAAGGATAAGTAGTATATACATATATTTTATTATTTGTTACATATGTACTCTCCGGATATAAACTCCATGTTTTTTCATATGGATCTACTACGAAACTATAATATTCCCATCTTTGAGTTGTACTGTTTCACTTATAAACTTCTCTTGGTGAAGTTTTTCAATTAGAATTAGGATAAGTACTTTTAGCAATTGTGAATATATCACCATTTACCTTTACAGGTTCAGCAAACTCATAATTACTTATAATAGTACCATCTTTTTTAACAGCTGTGTGACTAAATGCAACCCAACCTAATTTTGTTTTATCTCATATATATTGATAAGAGTAATAAGAATAATAAGCATTTATTCCATCGTCTCATATATGGTAGGCTGCAAGAGAGTCAAATATTGCATCTGAATCTAAATCTAAAGGAGATATAGCACCACTAGCAGTTGTATATTCATCCCAAGCACCTGTTAAAGCATTATATTTTACTGTTACAGATCTGTTTATTGGAGCACCTGATCCTGAATATATGACTATACCATAATAATCATTTCCAAGATGTCACATATACATACCGTTAATATAAGCATCTCCAGGATTAGTTAAATTAAATGTTCATGTTTTTTCAACTCATTGATTACTATCATTTAATTCATAACCTACAGTAGAAGAGAAGTTATAATAAATATGACCATTCATTTCTCAAACATCTCGTCCTTCACCTATAGACATACCGCTTACTTTAGGTAAGCTAGTGTTAGTTGATTGATAGGTTATGTTATTATCAGTAAATCTAACATCAGTGTAGTTTCTTCCAGCATAATTATAATTAATTCTACCATTTTTATCAACTCAGAAATTACGTGTATCTAGATCTGAACGATCGCTTTTTAAACCTGGTGTTAAAGAAGATGTAATAGGTAGCATATTAACAGAAGGGGTTCCTAGAAATGTGTATTCGTATAACATAAATTAATCTCCTTTTTACTAGGATATCCAGCCTTGACCTTTAGCATATGTGATTAATGCTGCTAAGTCTGCTACTGTAACCATATCTGTAGCATTACCTATACCACCATTTACATATACGTTAGCCCATCTATGAGTAGAATCTCCTAATGATAAGGCATTATTATATTGGTTATTTGGTTTAAAACCTCCATTACTAATATTCATTTGATATACTCCAGAACCTGGAGTAAACTTAATATTATAGGCGGTTTGCATATCAATAACGTTTCCCGCATCACTACCTTTAATTTGTTTTATACCTGTAACAGTATCAGGAAGAGCAGATTGAATCTTACCATTAACAATTGTAATAGTTGAATTATCAATTGGTAAATAATTTGGATCTAAAGCAGTATATTGTCTTGGTAATTCAATGCTTACATTAGATACTGTACAACCAGCACTTACCATAGCTGAAGCATTAAAGAATTGAAGTTTGCTTGAATCAATTGTAATAGTTGAATTATCTAAATAAGTATTTTCAGCGTATTGAATCTTACCTGGTCCGTAGAAATATTTTCTCCAAGCATCAGTATCCCAAGAAATTCCAGCTCCACCATTACCTGTGTTTATAGTAACAGTTTGAGTATAATCTACATTTTCTGTTGGGTTATGAACAGTTAAATGAATCTTTAATTCTGGAATTGTTGCTTGATGATAATAAGTATCAATAAATGTAAATATATCACTATCATTAATATTAATATAGGAAGCAGCTACTGAAACATCAGAATCATCAATACTCATTGTTGGAACTAATGAACTACCACCAACAGCTGTACTTGCTTTACTGCTAGCATCTAATACGATTGTTTTATTATCTATATCAAGAGATCCGCCTCCTCCAGCAGGAATAGCAGCATTAACACCATTAATAGTAATATAAGTCCAATTAGTACCATCATTAACACCTGTAACTACAGATTTACTATTAGCTACACTTAATGCATTAGCAGCATCATTAGCAGCATCATTAGCAGCATTATAAGCACTATTAGCTGTTGATTGAGCATTACTTGCAGCACTAGATGCAGCACTAGCAGCAGATGCAGCGGATTGAGCAGCACTTAAAGCTGAACTTGCATCATTAGCAGCATTAGAAGCTGAGTTTGCTACATTTGTTAAAGCTGTTTGTAAATCTGTTTGATTACTTAATGTTCCTGTAATATCTCCCCAAGCAACATTACTAGCAGCTTCAAAATTATAATTATCACCATCAATTGCTAAACTTTTAACTGTTGGAGCTCCTGAAACTACTTCTGTATTTAATGCTAAAGATATATTTCTTGGTAATCCAAATGTAAAGGCAAAGTTCTTAGAATCATCATCGCCTGATGTAGATACTCTAGCTGTTGGAGTATATTGTACTACTTCAGCTGTTGCTGTAACATTTCCAAATCCAGCTGCTTCACCAGTATAACCTCTTGGACCTTGTGGACCTGTATCACCTGTATCACCTTTAGGACCTTGTGGACCAATAGTAACAGAACCAGCATTAAACCATGCTAAACCACTTGGTTGTGTATTATCATTAACAATAACATATAAATCATAAGGAGCATCAGTTCCTACTAAATAACCACCATTTCTATCTACAATAATTGGATCTGGTAATTCACTAGTAGAATCTTTTTGACCTAAGATAGTATAAGATGTACCAGTATCACCTTTAGGTCCTTGAGGGCCTGTAGCACCAGTTGCACCAGTTTCACCTTGAATACCTTGAGGTCCTTGTAAACCGGTATCACCTTTATCGCCTTTATCACCCTTGTCACCTTTGTCACCTTTGTCACCTTTAGGTCCTTGTTCACCTTGAGGTCCTTGAGGACCAGTGACTGGGAATTCACCGATATTAAACCAGAAGCCTTCTTCATCTTCTTGATCTTCGGCTCTTGTCCAGATGTACATTGTATATGGAGGTTCTGTACCTACAGCATAGGCATCACCATATTCGAAATCTGTACCTTCTGGTAAATCTTCGACACTATCGATTTGTCCAATAACTTTAATGCCGAATTCATCGAGGACAACTGACATTGACTTAATGTCTTGAATGTCCCTCATGTTTTGATAGACTTGTTCTTGTAAATTACGATAAGTCTTGTTGTCTCAAACTATTGCCATCATTTTCTCCTTGACACGGTTCTCCCGCAGTAATAGTTTCTTCGTTTATTTTAGCCTTCTCTAACTGATCAATCATGTATGGAACATGTCTTTGATTAAAGAAGTCGTATGCATTGACTAAAGATAAGAATCCAAAGCAGATAAACATTAATAAGTTAACTATAGCTAAAAGGAGTAAATTGTAATCATTACTTCCGACGATAACGATATATACTAGGCCTATTGTAGTTGCTCCTAGTGTCAAACATTTGATGATTACATCCTTAACTGTCGTAGTAACCCAGAAGTAAGTCATGCTATGTAACTTCTTATCTTTAGTTTTTGTTCTGTAATATTTTTCTATAATTTCTTTATTCTCTGGTAACATCTTAGCAAATGAGCTACCTTGAATCTTAAGAAATTGCATAATAATGAAGCCTACTCCAGCATTTACGCAAGCAAATACTGTTGTTTGTAGTAATGCTTCAGCTTTGAAGCCTCTAATTAATACCATTACTATTACGATATAAGCTATGGCCATTATAATGGCTCCTATTAAGCCTACATATCCTAATACTGGTTTAATCTTTTCTTCAAATCTATTCGGTTTCTTCTCCATCTTCTACTTCTTCCTTTAAATCGTAATCGATTTCCTTTCTTATACTTAATTTACCTTGATAGTATTTAAATAGTTTATGAATAACATAATCATCTACTAACCAACATCCTAAGGCTATATACATGCCTGCTTCTTTAAATACTAAGCTTCCTAATACGACACATACTATCCAAATAAATGTTCGCATTCCTTCTTTTAAGAATATCGTTGCTATAACGCCTATAATAGCTGTAATAGACATTGATATGATAATATGCTTAACTTCATCTGTGAAGATTTGAACTCCATCTTTAACAGCATTCATGTTAGCAAAGCCTGCTATTAAATATACTGTTAATAATGTAAATAGCATTGCCCAGGAGATAATACCAAATATAAGAGCTTTCTTTTGTAAACTTTTTTGTCTTTCACTCTTCATATGTATTACCTCCTATTTATCTTTAAAATGAACATGTTCTAGTTTAGCCATTACTTTTCTTAAATCAGCTTTTAACTCGGCATTCTCACGTCTTAAAGATTCTAAGTCTTCATTTCTTTGTTCGTTGATTACAATGATTCTTTGTTCTGCATCTTTTAAGTCTTTAAGAGTTTGATCATTATGTCCTTTAATTTTCTTAAAGCCAACAACGATAGCAACAATAACAGAGATCATAGCTGTAATAGCTGGTGAGAATTCCATGATGTATTGCATTACTTGTTCCATTATTCTTCGTCCTCCTCTTCTTCAGTGACATATATAATTGGACGTTCATTACTGACGAATTTCTTGAAGCATCTACCGAACTTATTGATAAATTCTTCTGTGACGTCTTTCTTTAATAATTCCATTAAGATTGCATAACCTTCTAATGGACTCTTTTTATAATTAGTTGTATTTTGTTGATTGATATATGTTAATTCACTTAACGCAGCTGTACTTGGCTCTGTTTGAGGATTTAAAGCTTGATTGTAAATAGCTTTGCTTCCTAATCTAATATCATCTTCTGATAAGTTCATTATCTTTCTTTGAACTTCTAATTCTTTTTGCCAAGCTGGACCATATTGGAATATGATACTAAATAACTTATATTTGAATTGTGTGATATCTCTATTAGCTAATGGACTGTTACCATATCTAGCATATAAGAGATAGAATAAAGCTTCTACATTTGTATCTGTTAATGTTTGATAAGTTGTAGTTCCTACTGTATATTGATAAGGAATACCATTGTTCTTATAATCACTAATAAATGTTGTAGCATCTGGATAAATATCAGTAAAGATATTTGTACTGTATTGAGGTATCATACTACTCATCGGATTGTCCTCCTTCTGTTTCTACACCTGAGTTAGCTCCATCTGAATTATCTTCATCAATAGCACCATCTCCATCATTATCCATACCCATTATATTTTGTGCCGGTTCACACCATATACCTAAGTCTCAGATACTATTAACGATATTACAGAAGTTTTGTCTAATAGCTAATCCATCTTGCATTACTAATCCAACTGGGCCACCATTGATATCAGCTTCACTTTGTAATTCATGAGCTTTCTTTTCAAATAAACCGCCATTATCAATACCATAAGTACTAAGTCTGAAGTTATCTAATGATTGTAAAGCTAACATATATTCTTCTGCTTTTAATGTAGCTCCATCAGTTAATTCTTGGAATTCAATACTTCCTTCAATAGCAACCCATGGTTCTTGATTTAAAGCAGCATTCTTTAATCCTCTAGCACCATCATGTACGCTATCTGCTTGGTCTGCATCATTAACTCTAACACCTTTAACGCCTGAACCAGCAATTAAACATGTTTGCATATAAGGAATACATTCAGCCATGATGTCTAATAATGGATCTTGTATTTGAGCTCTTGGTAATACTGTTTGAGATAATTGTTTACTTCTATCATGTAATAATACACAACTATTTTCTTTATCTACATCTTCATCTAAAACAATACCATAAACACATTTTAATTTCTTTTCTGCTAAGTATTGAGCTTGTGCTTTATTACCTTTATCATCTGTACCACTTGTCATTGGTACTGGATGTACTGTGTTATATCTACCATAAAAGTCAATTGTACCATCTAAAGCATAAGGCATGAAATAGAATTGTTCTAAGTCTTTATCATAATAGAAGCATAATTGACCTTTATAATAAAGCATTCTTTCTACTTCTTGTGATGGTAAATCCATAGGTAAATTATACCAAACATATCTATTAACAGCATCTTGTCTATCTATTTCTCTTAATTGAATCTTAATGTTTTCTTTAGATTTAGATGGAACGATTCTGTTTGGTAAACCTGTTTTTAAATCAATACCTGCTTGAATAAATGGTTCAAGATTTGGTAAATATGGTCCTCTACTTTTACTCATATTATCTTTCCCTCATTTCTTGCATTACATTAACTCTAGTTTTAGGATCTTGGTTAACACCTTTAATAACTCCTTTAACTTGTTTTTCTCTTTGTTTTAATGTTTCTTTTTGTAAGGTTTTAGCTGCAATCATATCGTCTCTATTCTTTCTTGCTTTGCTAGCCATTTGTTTATTTTTATTACCATCATTAGATTCACTAATAGCTGTTCCTATTTTACTAGCGGCAACACCAGCTGTTCCTACTAAAGCTAACATTGAACTCATTCCTACTCCCATATTCTATTCTCCTTCGTAAAATCCTTTATTTACTTCTTCGTATATTGCTTGGGCAATATGGCTATCATCGCCTAGATTTTGTAATCTAATCATTTGACCTTTTAATCTAGTTCCTTCGCCTACATAACTTCTTAAATTACCTATTGCCATGATGGTCATACCATCATATTTGATTTTATTTCTTAATACATTTTTTTCTTCTTCTGTACAAGTGTAGTATTCTAAGATAGGCCATACTTTATTGTTATAAGTTAATGGTGTACTCTTAGTAACTGTAGCATTTAATGCTTGTACATTACCTAATTGATATTGGAATTGATCAATAGCAAAGTCTCTATTTTCTTCTTGTTGTCTAGCTAACCATTGAGCATCTGCTACACCACCAGCAATACCTAATGCTGTACCAGCTGTTAATCCAATTGCTGCTCCTGCAATGGCTCCATATGGACCACCTATTTTAGCTCCAGCAATTGCTCCAGAAGCTCCTCCACCAATACCTGCTGTAAGAGCACCTGTAACAGCTTGGAATTGTTGTTGTTCTTTAGCTATTTGATTATTAACATCTAAGTTTTCGATTTGTCTATTGAATATTGCTTGATAATTTCTATTACTTAATTCGTAATTAACCCAAGCATCACTTAACATTGGAAGGCTGAAATCTCCACTTAAGATTAAGCCCATATTATCATTGAAGTCTTGAGCAGCATAGAAGCTGTTATCATAATTAGGATTAATCTTAATATATGGACTAAATGGTTTATATGTACAGTCTATATTAAATGATTTAAGACCGTCTAATAATTTTGTCTTTTTGAATTCATACATGCTATTAAAGTTAGGTGAAGCTAATCTATATAAATCACATTCATTCTTTAATTTAATATCTTCTGGTCTATCTGGAACAATCCATTTAGCTTTAACTTTAACTGTAAAATTACCAGTGAATGTATAACTATATTCTTGTCCTGCTGGAGCAGTTGGGAAATCTGGACATGTTAAGAACATAATAGGTTTATTTAATCCACCAGAAATATATAATGTAAGAGAACTTAACTCTTCATTAGTTAAACCATCTGAGAATATAACATCTTCTGCAGTAGGATTATTACTATTAGGACCTATTTCCCAAACACTATCATATTCTACTTCATATGGCCATTCACTATCATCAAAGCCAATAGAGTATTCTGTTAATCCACCTGATGTACCTTGAGCTTTTAATGTTGGATTAATCATTGTTTGCCATTCTTCATGAACTGATTCATTAGGAAGTTCATATTCCATAAACTTGCTGAAATTAGCTTTTCTTGGATAGAAAATAATACCTCTAACATCAGCTGGAGAAGCACTATTATAAATAAATGAGAAATCATAAGTACTATATGTAGAAGTATCAATTACCCATTTATTATATGTTGGACCATATATATGATTCTCATAATAAACATTTAATTCTTCAAATGGACAATATGGTAATAATTGTAAATCATAACACAATGAAGCATCACTATTAGCTCCTAATTTAGTCATTAAAGACATAGCTATTGCTACTTGGTTTTCACTAATAGCTGCTAAATCTTGAATTTGTGTCTCACTATTTCCATCAACATAAGAAATAACTACTTCATCAGAATCTTGTGTAGTTAAACCTAAAGCTCTAGGATTAATAGGCATACAGAACATATCATATGTTGCATCACTACAATTGTTTCTAGCACTAGATACTGGGAAGTTAAATGAAATAGTTTCATCTAAGAATATTTCTCTAGCTGTAATTATATAATTTTGACCTCTATAATCTGCTTGAATTTTATTTTTAGATGGATTATCATCATTATACCAGCAATTAGTTACCTTATTAGCTACAGATGTCATCCAAGATACTGCTTGGTTACTTTCACCTGTAAAGTAAGATGTATATCTAACTTGAGTACCTGGATTAATTTCTAATCTATAAACATGTCCATCTTTAATAATTAACTTACCATTATATTTAGATACATCTTCATTAACTAAAATTGTATCAGCTCCAAACATCATATATTTACCTTGATCAACCATTGTTTGGAATTTATTTCTAATATCTTCATCATCTCTTGTAAGAGTAAAGATACTATTACAAGCAGCAATAGCCTCTGCATCACTTAACTTGCCATGTTCTGGACCATCAAAAGCACAGGAATTAAGTTTACCTCAATCTTCATTCGGGAAGTCTGTTGATGTGTATATCTTTTGGAAATTCTCTGTGAATTTAAATCTAACATTGTTTGCAAAGATTTGGAAATAATCTGGTTCATACCAATATCTAAATGAAATATCTGTATTGTAAAATCTAAAACATTTCTTTGAAGCAGATGTAGATTGACCTTTTATATTAAAGTATTCAATACATGGTTCTCATGAGAAACTACCAGCAGCTGGAATATTACTTGCAGCATCTGGTGTATTATAAGTAATAGGATTTACAGTATTTAAATCATTAGCATCAATATTCTTTTTAACATAACCAACTAACCAAGCACAATGAGAATCATCTTTAATAAATGTTTCGCTTTGTTTGATTTGGTTGAACTTCATACCTTCACTATTTCTTAATAAAGGACTATTAACATTATTAATCCAACCTTTTTCAACAAAACATGGAGAATTCATTATAACATCTCCGTAATCGATCAAAACATCTCTTTTAAGCGCCAGTTTATATTGGCCTGATCTAATTTTAACGGTTTCTAAAACAAATCATCTAGAAGCGATGTTTGAATTATCATGCACTATTAAATAATCAGGTGTATCATTATTTGCGAAGTCTAATATGTAATCTGATTGTTCTAATTGATTGGAACTTCCTACAACTAAAGATGTTAAAATACCATCTTGTGGATCGAAGTTTACATTCCCGTACTCTAAATAAGAAGTACTTGCTTCCTTATAAGCAGTAATAGTAGTTTCTGATTTCTTAATTCTATTGAAATAATTATTATAACCTCTAAGTAATAATATTGTCATATAAATACTCCTTAATTAAAGTGGACAGTTTTGAGACATGTCCAGGTCTGTTAGGAAGAAATAATCTATGGCCGTTCACTAGTCGCCAACGACTTCACCTTCAGATTCAGAAGGATTGACTTCTTTGACGGTAACGAATGGATAGTTTTTTAAGTAAGCTAAACTGTTGTGACCAAATGTTAAGTAATGGTTTTCAGTTAAGCTACGAGGATTGAAGAATGTTGTACCAACTTCAAATGCACTCATGAATGGAGGTAATTTAACAACGATCTTACAAATGACTGTTGGATCTTCTACATAACATTCATCATATTTGAATTGTGCGGAACTTCCACCAACAGTAACACCAGCTGGGATTAAGTCACCTGGGAATACGTGTTGAGCAGCTGTACCAGCAGAAGCTGTACCAGAACCATTACCAATGTCTTTTTCAACTTTGGAACGGATTGTTGCGTTGTTTGCTGGAACAACATTACCAGCAATAACGCCACCAGCTTCAGCATCAGCAGAAGTTAATGTTCTACCGAAGTATCTAGCATTGATTGAATCAGCTTCGAATTTTTCAATTAAACCATCTTTGTGGAAGATAGCTGGTAAGTCAACTTTACGTAATTCATTTAAGTATTCTTTATTTCAGATAACTTTAATAGCATCTCTGCTGTAAGAACGGAAATAACCATAATCGTTGAAATCTCTGTTGTAGTCAGACATTGCATCGAATAAATCAGCAATTTGTCTTGCTACTTCCATAGCTCTAATTTTACTTGTTTCTAATGTACCATCTTTAGCTGGTAATTCAATTGTTTGAGCTTGAGCACCAACAGATGAAGAAGTTGTACCGATGAATACGTTATATAATGTTCCATCGTAAACTCTCTTTGTTTCTCTCATCCAACCTAACATAACGCCGTTGAAACTGGAGAATGCACCTTCATTCATCCAAGCACGTTTTGTTAAGTAGTTGTCTAATGTTAATCTGATTTGTTTAAAGACGTCTAATTTGATTGCTTGAACTTCTGGATCTTGTGGTCTTTCAATTGCTAATAAGTTAGCAGCTTCTTGATCATTTAACCAGTCGTGTGATTTAAGAACGTCTGTTGCGTAATATAATTTTGTATCGCCGTATAAGCCACCGTCAACTCTGGCCTTATCGACGAGGTTTTGATGTTCACCTAAGTTGTCAGCAAAGACTTCTTGGGAGATAATCATGTTTGCTAATGTTTCATAGATTTCATTAGCTGTTAATGTGAATGCACTATTTAATGCCATCTCAATAAACTCCTTTATTTTGTTCTCTTATTAAGCTCTGCTAAGAATGTAGCGTCATCATCGTCCGCATTATCAACACAGTCTTGTAAGATAGCAGCAACTCTATTAGCTCTATCGTAGTCCATTTGTGTAGGACTATATTGTGTACCATGAGGAACGAATGGATCTTCTTCACCCTCTTCGATTAAGCGTTCTCTTAGCTTCAAAGCAACTTTAGTATATTCAAGACTTGATAAGTTCTCATCACTTGAATTAATAAGTTTGAGTCTTAAATCATTGATGCTTTCTTTCTCGCCAGCAGGTAGAGCGACCTCAGTCCCATTGACGATAGAATCTAATAACTTCTTATTCTCGGCCTTAAGCTTGTCATATTCGGCCTTATCGACACTATTTGCTTTTAATTGATTTAATGCCTCAATATACTGGTTATTGTCGATTGTTTCAGTTTGTTGGCTCGTAACGTTGTTTTCTTCATTTTCCATAAATCTTTCTCCTTTAACAACATCTATATCAAACAGAGCGTCTAAAGCACGTGAGGATTGTACTATGACTATTTGATAACTTGAAAGGATTATGATGCTTTAAATGCTCTGTATGAATCAAAATAGTTTCATTGATATGTAACTGTATGAGTGAGTTGTGGGGTCTACATCCCTAGATATAGTCTAACTTAAGTCATTAGTCTCCTGCTGTACCTCTTCGGTCCTACTCAGCGTTGGGAGATTCTATAAGACATTAAGGAGAGACACTCTCATTCAATTTAGCATACAATTTATTTATTAAAAATAATTTTACACTATTAAACAATATATATACATATAAAGAACGAAGCCTATGTTATTTCC
>JAZSIL010000279.1:0-10626 GCA_045533785.1 Bacilli bacterium | reverse complement strand
TTCGCCACTAGGTATTGCTACCTCGTTCGACTTGCATGTATTAGGCATGCCGCCAGCGTTAATCCTGAGCCAGGATCAAACTCTCAATAAATTTTATCCTAACTCCACCTGTTATGTTTAGTTTTCAAAGATCAAATTTTTCAATGCATTTCATAGCATCTATAACATTATACTATAAACATATAAATTAGTCAACTAATTTGATTATAAATTTAATGAAATGTTTTAAGCGTTTGATATTTTTCTCTCAAGCGCTTAAATAGTATATCATTTTTTCATTTTTATGTCTAAAATAATGCACTTATTTTTTTACATTTTTAAAAAAGAGTTAGAAAATTACATTTCTAACTCTTTAGATACAGGGTATTTTACCGCTTCTTTCTTAATTTTTTTCATATATTTTGTATCAAAGAAATTATCAATAACCAATGCCTTTGTTAATAGTTTATCCTGAACTATCTCTTCAATACTTAAAAAATTACTAATTTTTGAAATTCGGATTTTAGAATTTTCATTATCCTTTATTATATAATAAGGTCTTTCTGTCTTATTATATTTGTCACCATATTTTAACTTTCTTTTTTTCAAATTTGACTCCATTTCTTATTTCTTATTATATGTAAATAAATCACTAACTGGTTTATCATCTACAATATTTAATATTCCCGCAGCTAATAAGCCAGCAATTGATAATTGTTTAATCCATGGGTATTTTTGTTTTTTATCATCGCTTAATCTAACACTGTTTGTAATTACTAATTCTTCAAGAGGTGTTGCATCAAGTCTTTCACAAGCTGGTCCAGATAATAAACCATGGCTACAACATGCATAAACACTCTTAGCACCTTTTGCTTTAATAGCACTTACAACAATAGATAAAGTTCCAGCAGTATCAACCATATCATCAATGATAATACAATTCTTACCTTCGACTTCACCAATTAAATTCATAACTTCTGCTTGATTTGGTTTAGGTCTACGTTTATCTACAATAGCAAGTGGAGCATCTAAAACTTCAGCAAGTTTTCTAGCACGTGTTGTACCTCCGTGGTCTGGAGAAACAACAACGATATCTTGTAAATTCTTTTCAACAAAATATTCAGCAAGAACAGGTAATGCTAAAAAGTTATCAATAGGGATATCAAAGAAACCTTGAATTTGTGCAGCATGTAAATCTAAACACATCATTCTATCAGCACCTGCAACTTGTAACAAGTCAGCCATTAATTTAGCAGAAATAGGTTGACGAGGAGCCGCTTTACGGTCTTGTCTTGAATAACCATAATAAGGCATAATTACATTAATTTCTTTTGCAGAAGCTCTTTTTAAAGCATCAATCATAACAAGTAATTCCATGTAATTTTCATTAACTGGATTATTTGTAGGTTGAACTACAAATACAGTATAACCTCTTACAGTTTCATCAATAGAAATATTAACTTCACCATCAGCAAATTTTGAAACACTACAAGCTGATAATTCAACTCCTAGATTGTCAGCAATTTCTTGAGCAAGTTCTCTGTTTGAATTAAGCGAGAATAATTTTATTTTTTTTCCATGAATTAAAGCCATTTTTGTTTTACTCCTTTTTATTTCTTTTTTATTATTTCTTTTACTTTGTTTACAATATCATTTGGTGTTAAGTGATAAGCTTTTAACAAATCAGAATATTTTCCTACTTGTCCAAACTCATCATATACACCGATAGCACCACATATTGCAGGATAATTCGAACACAATACTTCAGTTACAGCAGAATATAAACCACCATTAATATTATTATTTTCACATGTAACAATACATTTCGTTTTCTTAACTGATTTTAAAATAGTTTCTTCATCAATTGGTTTAATAGTATTTATACTAATAACCTCAGCATTTATTCCTTCTTCAGTTAATAACTTTGCAGCTTCTAAAGCTTCATATACCATTATTCCTGTAGCAGCAATAGTTATATCAGAACCTTCTTTTATTACATCTGCTTTTCCAAATTCATATTTATATTCATCAGAAAAGACGGTAGGTCTTAATTTTCTTGGCATTCTAATATAAACATTTTTATCAAGATTAAGAAGTTGTCTGATTGCTTGACCTAGTTGAACATCATCTACAGCATCATACACAACCATGTCTGGAATGCTACGCATAATGGAAACATCTTCAAAACTCATATGAGTACCACCATTTAACTCAGCAGTGATTCCTGGATCTGTTCCTACAATTATTACTCGTTGTTTTGCATAAGCAATCGAAACAGCAATTTGATCAAACACCCTTCTTGTAGCAAAAGGAGCAAAAGTAACCATAACAGGTAAATATCCATAAGCAGAAAGACCAGCACAAAGACCAGCCATATTAGCTTCAGCAATTCCTACTTGAAAACAACGATTAGGAAATTCAACAAAAAGCGGATATATGCCATCTGGTTTAGATAAATCAGCATCTAAAACAACAATTTTTTCATTTTCTTTCATTAAAGCAGAAAGTTCATTACATAATACTTTTCTAAATTCCATTTCTTATGCCCTCCTACTTTAATTCTTCTTTAGCTTTAGCTAATATTTCTTGACTCACAGGCATACTATGATTGTCAATACCAGCATTTTCTGAATAACTAAACCCTTTGCCTTTTACAGTATTTAATACAATCATAGAAGGTTTACCTTTGTTTAATTTTGCATTAGTAATAGCTTTGTCAATTTCATCAATATTATTTCCATCTATACTTTGGACATAAAAACCAAAACTTTCCCATTTTTTTGCAGGATCTAATAAAGTTAAAACATCATCAGTATAACCACATAGTTGTAATTTATTATTATCAAGCATTACAATAAGATTATCTAGTTTAGATGCAGCAGCGAACATACTTGCTTCCCAAATTTGTCCTTCTTGGGACTCACCATCACCAATGATACAATAAATATATGCTCCATCGTTATCTAACTTTGAGCCAAGAGCCATTCCACAAGCACACGATAAACCTTGACCTAAAGATCCAGCTGTCATATCAACACCAGGAGTTTTATTCATATCACAATGGCTTGGTAAGTTTGTACCAAATTTATTTAATGTTAATAATTCTTCTTTAGGAAAATAGCCTTTATGAGCAAGTGCAGCATACACTCCAGGTCCTGCATGACCCTTTGAAACAACAAGACGATCTCGTCCATTCATTTTAGGGTTTTTAGGATCAACATTCATATGTTTATAATATAAAACAGTTAAAGCGTCGACAATAGACAAACTTCCGCCAATATGTCCTTGGCCGATCGAAGCTATACATTCTATAGTCAACGCTCTTATTTCTTTAGCTATTTTTTTCATGGTCTTCCTCCACAATAACGTCATCTATATATATTATATCTATTTTAAATATATTTATCAACAAAATTACACAAAATAAAAAACCACCTTTAAAAAAGTGGTTTAAATTTATCTACTCTATAGTATTATATTTGTCTAATACCGCTTGTTCTATAGCCGCTCTTGTTTCGCTGTTAATAGGGTGTGCTAAATCACGGAATGTTCCATCACTAGCTTCTCTACTAGGCATAGCAACGAACAATCCATCTTTCCCTTCAATAATTCTTAGTTCATGAACTGCAAAAGCATCATCAATTGTAATAGACACTATAGCTCTAAGTCTTGTTTGCCCGTCAATTTTTCTAATTCTCACATCAGTTATTTTCATAAAATTTTTATTCCTTTCTCCGTTTCATTTATATTTTATCATATGAAAACGTTTTCGTAAAGTGAATTAATAATTTATTTAAAAAGAAATGCCACTATATAATCATAGTAGCATTTCTATAGTATTTCAGAATCAACAATTAAATACTCAGGATATAACATATATATTTTTTCTAATTGTTCATTATTATCAATGAACACTAGCATAGAAGAGCCACTCCCACTCATAACAGTTTTTCCAATCTTACTTAAATCGTCTTTGATTGATTTTAATTCTGGTTTCAATATAAAAGAAGGTTGCTCCAAATCGTTAATTAATAGTTCATCATATTCATTATTAATAATTAGTTGTTTAATGCTTTGTTCATCACTTTTTAAACTATAGCTTTGGACTTTTGAAAAAACATCTTTTGTAGAAACAAATATATTGGGATATACTACAACAATTCTCTTTTTAAAAGAAAGATCTAAAGGAGTAATTTTTTCACCAATTCCTTCTACTAAAGCAACATCATTAATCAAACAATAAGGTACATCTGCACCATATTTTAAACCAATTGCTATTTTTTCATCTAAGCTTAAATTTAAATTATGTAATTTATCTAAAGCATTTATTATGCAAGCAACATCGCTACTTCCACCACCAAGGCCTGCACCCATCGGAATCTTTTTCTTTATATATATATTATATCTTTTTTCGATTTTAAATTTATCAGTTATTTCGTTCAAAACATTTAAGCACAAATTGTTTTCAAGTTTATTTAATTCATCCAAAGAATATTCAACACAATTTGTTTTACTTTCTTTAATTTCAATTTCATCTGCTAAAGAAATTTTAGCATTTACCATACTTAACTCGTGATAATTATTTTTATTTTTTCCTAAAACATTTAATCTGATATTTATTTTTGCGTATGCTAAAAATTTCATTTGTTACCTCACAATAATAACTTCATTTTTCCTTTGGTCTCAATTCCACCAAAAGCATCCCTTCCATTTTCTATATATTTAATAATATTATTAAAGTCTACAACTTGATTACAAGATGTTGTTGCACATTTTATTGCAATTATAGCAGGATCATATGTATGAATATGAATTCTTTTAGGACTAGATGCAAAATTAGCTCCATTTGCTATTAAAGCTTCAAAGTTAGAACAACATGCACCAGCAATCACTATTACAGAATCATTATTAAATCTTTTTCTAATACACCTCACGGCCTCAATATATTTAGGTGTATTTTCATAATTTGATATTTCGCGTTTGTCTTTACCGTTATAATAATCATGACCAGTTAATACAATAATATCTGGTGTTACATCATTTAACAATTCATCAATAACATTTTTTATATCTTTTTCTTTTAAGTGAATCCCCCATGCATGAACTTTCATTTCTTTATATAATTCCATACAACTTTCCAAAAACTTTTCATCGCTATCAATGTGTAATACTGTACCAAAAATAGCTTTAGAAGTTAGTCTGTTTTTTTTAGCTATAGTTTTTTCAAAAGTTCTATTCAAAATACGTTTTTCTTTTTCAATTAATTGTTCACTAGCTAGTTCTATTTTATCTACATCAACTGTAACTTGAATACGATATATATATCCGAATAAAAATACTTTTGTTTTTTGAATATCATTAATTACAAAAACTATTTGATTTGGATCATTTTTTAAAACAACAAGTTCATTAACTTTAAACACTACAAACACCTTCTGTATTATTATATGAAGAATTATTTGTTTTGTGCTAAATAAAATTCATTAGAAAGATTTACTATTTGTTCAACACTAAGCGCTTCAGTTCTTATTGTAATAGAAATATTGTTTTTAATTAGAATACTTTCAATTAATTCTTTTGAATAACCAAAACCACATTTTAAATTATTTGATAAAGTCTTTCTTCTTTGAGCAAATGCAATTCGATTAAACTTTTTGAAATATTCTTCATTAATAGCTTTATTTTCGATTTCAGTTTTGTATTTAATTAATACAACAGCGCTATCTACATTTGGTTCTGGATAAAAGCATTTTGCACCTACTTTTATAGCAAGTTTGCAAGTTGTATAATACTGCATTAACACACTTAAACTATTATAATCTTTTGTTGAAGGTTTCCCGCATATACGGTCTGCGACTTCGAGTTGCATCATTACAGTCATTTGTTTAATATATTTAGATTCTTCTAGTATTTTTATTAATATAGCAGTAGTTATATAATAAGGTAGGTTAGCAACAACTATCACCGGTTTGTCATTTAAGTACTTTTCAATATCATTATCAATATTTGCTTTTAAAAAATCTTGATACTTTATTATTACGTTCTTATCGTTTTCAAATCTGTTTGTAACAACTTTTACCATCTCAGGATCTATTTCATAACACATAACTTTGTTAGCTTTTTCTTTTAACTCCTCAGTTAAAAAACCAAGTCCTGGGCCTATTTCTATTACATTTACATCTTTTGTTATATTTGAAATATCGCATATTTTTCTAATAACATTATTATCCATTAAAAAGTTTTGTCCAAATTGTTTTTTTACACTAACGTCGTAATTGGATAATATTTTTTTCACTTCTAATTCGTTCATATTCATACCTCATATATTATTGTATCAAATATCTATCTTTAAAAAGAAGAAAAAGAATCAATTGTTAAAAAACTCTCGATTCTTTTTTATTTTTTAATAATCTTCTTCGTCGTCGTCTTCGCCTTCGTATTCTTCGTAACCAGTGTCTACTCCTTCTTCAGCAGCAAGTTCACCATCATCTTTTAACATTGCAGAAATTTCATCATCATCTTCTTGTTCTGTATCATCATCATCACGACTTTGATCAGTACGAACATCAACATCATAATTTCCATCATTAAGTTCATGTTGTGCAGCTTCTTCAGCTTCAGAAGAATGAATAATAGATTCTGTACCATCTTTATCAAGAACAGAAGTAGGTTGACGATCTTTTAAATCCCATCCCATTTCACCACAATATACAAAATATCCAGATGTTTGGAAATCTAATAAAAATTGAGGTAACAATTCTTTTGCTTGAGCAGTTTTTAATCCTTTAATTTCCATTGCTTCTTTTGCGATTTGCAAGATTGGTTGAGGTCTATGTTTAGTTAAAAGTAATTCAACAGCAATTTCTAATAACGATTTATCTTTTTCTTTAACACCCATAATAGTGCCTCCCTTGTTTAATATTTAAAGTATTTGTATTATACTACAAAGTTTGTTTTTTTGCAAGCATTTTATTTTAAAGGTATAAACGAGATATGAAGTTCATATGTTTCATAGTTATTTATATCTTCTAATACATTATATAAAATAAAGATAGAATCTTTTTTTACTATTAATTCGTTAGTATATATATCTAATTCTAATTTTCCAAATGAAGCAGTCATTGAAAACTTTGTTTTTTGTTTGTTTCTAAATATCATTTTGGTTGAAACTTCGCCTTTTCTTTCAACGATGATTTCAAAAAATTTTATTTCAATTGTGTTAATATTTTTTTCTTCATCAGCGAATTTCAATATATTGTTTTGATATATTCCATTAGTATTAAAATTAACTTCTATTTTTCTATTACCATTTTCTATTTTATATTTTTTAAAATTAACTATTACTTTCATATTTTTCCTTTTATATTTATTATATTAACATATAAATAATTACCGCAACAAGGCCTGGAATTCTTAAAAAGCCAACAATTAAAATTGTAAATATATTAATAGGAATATTAACATTTATATAAACTCCAATTAAGTTAAATACAAAAAGGATACCAAGTCCAAGTAAAATTGATTCAACACTCCATTTTATTGCTTTTAAGAATTTCATATTATCACCAATTAATTATATGAAATTTATTCTTATTATATAACTAATTAATATTTAGTCCTATCTATCGTAAGCGGTGTAATAGATATATATCCATCGTAGTATGCTCTAATATCAGCATTTTGTTCTTTTTCATCAGCGCCATTTAAACACTCTCCTGTTGCATAAAGAAGACCATCTATTAGATCATACCTATGAGAGAACTGATTTCCCCCTTGTTTTGTTATTTTAATTCCTATGGCGTTAATTGGCATATTGACGTTCAAAATAGGGCTATTTTTAAGCATTTGATTGTTTTCTATATATTTAATGATATCACTAATTTGAACAGCAGAAATAAACTCATTTCTTTCACATGAAAATGCTATTGCTTTACAATTATGAATTCCTGCTTCAAAACAAGCCGCAACAGTACCAGAATATAAAATGTCTATTCCCATGTTAAGTCCATTATTAATCCCTGATATCACATAATCTGGATTAAGTTTTAGATAAACAAGTCCCACACTTACACAATCAGCTGGACTACCGGTTAAAGAATAGGTTATTACATCTTTATATATAGAGTTTTCTTTAACTAACTTCATCCCATCTTTTAAAGTAATTGAATGTGAAACTGCAGATGAATTAGTTTTAGGGGCAATAACAACGATATCTTTTGTAAATCGATATATTTGTTCTACTAAAGTTTTTATACCTATTGCGTCAAAACCATCATCATTAGTAATAAGAATTTTTTTCTTATAAAGCATCAGGATGCTCCTCTTTATATTCTTTTACTAATAAATCAAGCTCTTCTAAAAGAGAAGTCATTTCTTTTTTAGAATAAATTGTTGCGCCAGCAGCTTGTAAATGGCCACCACCACGATAACGCGATGCTACACCATTAATAGCAACACCTCTTGATCGAAGACGCACCCTTATTTCTTTAGATGGATCAAGTGCTCCTTTTTCTAATTTTTCTAACTTTTCATATCCTTGATCAATAAACGCAACCCATACAGGATGTCCTTTAATTGTACTAATAGAATTAACCAAATTAGCAGCTTCATCTTTTGTTACACCAAATTTTTGCATTATTTTTCTAGAGAAATATATATACACAACACCATTTGGAGTAGTTTTAAAGTTGTTTAAAACATATCCTTGAAGTTTAAGAGTTGCTACATCATCTATATATAACTTATTATATAGAGTATCTACATCTACACCTAAATCAAGTAAATAACCTGCGTTGTTTAAAACTTCACTAGTTAAACCGCGATATCTAAAGCGTCCTGTATCAGTAACAATTCCAAAGTATAAAGCGTATCCTGCTTTTTCACACATCTTAACTTCATTACCCCACGCTTTAATCATTCTAACAATAATTGATGAACATGCAGGGCTTTTTTCATCAACATACCATAAATCACCAAATTCAGGACTATCATCATGATGATCAATTTTTATTATATATTTTCCTGTTTGCCATCTAGCATCACAAATTCTACTTTCATTTGCTGTATCAACAACAATTACTAAAGCATCTTGATAATATTCATCAGGAATAATGTCCACTTCACCTAATTCTTTTAAATATTCAGGAAGTTCATCTCCTACTGCATATACTTCTTTTTCAGGAAATGTATTTTTAAGTAAATATTTTAGTCCCATTTGACTTCCCATACAATCTCCATCAGGTCTAACATGACGATGAATAATTATACGATTATATTCTTTTATTTTATTTAAAATTGTTATAAACATTCTTCACCTCTTGCAACACGTTCTAAATCATTAATAATTTCTTTAACAGTATCAAAACTATAAACAGTTGTACCACTTGCTTGAAGGTGTCCACCACCACCATATTTTGTGGCAACAACGTTTATATTTTTACCATTTGATCTTATTTCACAATATATATCTCCGTTTACATCTTCCGAAAAATTTGCCCAAATACATATTTCTTCGATACCTGCCATAATATTTACCATACCACGAGATACATCATAAATTGGAACATTATACTCTTTAATTTCTTCTTTAGTATTAATTAAATATGCAACACCACTATCAAGTACTACAAACTTATCAATTAATTTTGCTTTAAGTTTTACATTAGCAAGTTTATCAACATAAATTTTATTATAAATATATTCAGTATCAATTTTATACTTCATAAGTTCACTTGCTATTTTATATGTTTCAGAATTAGTTGATGAATATCTAAATCTTCCACTATCAGTAACCATTCCAGTAAATAAAGCACTTGCAGCTTTATCGTTTAATTTAAATCTTTTTTCAATTAAGAATTTTGCAACAACACCCGCACATGACTCGCGTGATGTATCAACATAAGCTAAATCACCATATTCTCCTTGTGGATAATGATGGTCTATCTTAATTAAGAAGGCCCCTGTATTATATCTTTCATCACTAATTAATCGTTCAGTGCCTGTATCAAGAACAATTACAAGTGCATCTTTATATAAATCATCACGAACTTCATCCATATCACCTATCCAAGAATAACGTTCAGATATATCTCCTACTACTTTTACACACTTAGTAGGAAAAGTTGCTAGAATCGCTTCTTTTAAGCCTATTTGAGATCCTAAAGCATCTCCATCAGGTTTAGTATGTCTATGAATAATTATTGTATTATACTCTTTTATTTTATGATAAATTTTTGTTAACATTTTATTTCACCACCTATTATTTATTATAACATATATATCTTACTTTTTCATTAAAAAAGAAAAATAACCTAAAATTAGGTTATTCTTTAAAAATAAGAACTATCTACATAAATATTAAGACCTTCATAGATATATAATACTTCTCTCCACTCAACATAACGATAATATTTTCCGTCTATATATTCTTCTTTTTCACCATAATTTAAATGTAATGTATGAGTTTTACCTTTCTTTAAAATATTGGTTTTTCTTTTCACTACATTAGTAATATTACCATTAACATCATAATAAACATAACAAATCGTATATTTACTTTTTATAGAATCATCATATGCTCCAACAACAACATTTAATGGAACTTTATAATAATATTCATTATCTCCATCACTGTTAACAAAAGAAAAA
>JAZSIL010000110.1:0-4785 GCA_045533785.1 Bacilli bacterium | reverse complement strand
AATTGCTTTTGAGGAAACTTTAGTTTTTATGCCCATAACCTGCCTCCGTAAAATTTTATGTTTCCATTATAGCACTTTGTATGAATTTGGCAAGAGCAGGTTACGTTTTTGATATGTCTGTTACGACAAATTTGTTGACACCGCAGGCAACAGATAATATAATTAAAATATCATATAAAATGTAGCTAACGTTATGTAGATAATATATAGTTAAAAAAATATTAAGACATAATAAACTTAGGAGGAAATATGACAATTAATGAATATCAAGAAAAAGCAATGACTTTTTTAAATAATAAATTATCAAAAAAAGATGTGTTAATTAATGGAGTGATGGGACTTTGTGGTGAATCTGGCGAAGTTATTGATATAGTAAAAAAAAATCATGCACAAGGGCATGAATTAGATAAAGAAAAGATTATCGAAGAACTAGGTGATGTATGTTGGTATATTGCAGAAATAGCAACAGTTCTTGATGTAAAATTAGAAGATATTTTAGAGGGTAATATTGAAAAACTTTCTAAAAGATATGAAAAAGGTTTTACCGTAGAAGAATCAATAAATAGAAAGAAGTAATAATATGGAGAAATTAATGAAAATTCCATATGTTAGATTATGGTTTAATCTGTTTAGTTTGAAAAAGGGAATTTCAAAAAAAGATTATTTAATTGATACTTTTCTTTTAATATTTACTTTTGTTGGAGTTTATGCTATTTTATGTTTTTTTGTTAAAATAGATTATAGAATATATTATGATTTGCTAATAGTTTATTACTATCTATTGTTTATTCCCTTATTCATTAAAAGGTTAATAACTGTAAAACGATTAATTTTATTGTTTACATTACTTTGTGTGGGGCCATTTGTTATTTTTCCTATTTTTTGTGGTGCATTAGAGGAAAAAAATGTTAATGATGACTTTGGACTAATTTCAAAAAATAATAAAAAAGGTCTAATTTTTGTAGTAATATTTTTTGTAGTAATATTTGCATTTATTGTAAAATGGTTAGTCGTAATATGTACATTATCATATGCTAGATATATGTTAAATTCTGATGGTTATACAATAACATTTAAAAATAATATAAATGAATATGATGAGTGTTTAAAATTATGTCATAATGCTGAATATATGATGCCATAAATTAGTGATTTAAATGATTATACAGATATTAAATTTACATATTTAGAACGTAATAATTTTGGTGATCAAGAAGGTTATTCTTTATTTGTTACATATGGTAATAATTATCATAGTAAAAAAGAAGAAATGTTGTCTAGTTATGAATTTTATGATAAATCAATCACTGATGGTACACATCAATATCTACCGGTTACCTCTTTTATATATGATGGATATTATTATCAAATAGTGATGGATTATGCATATTTTGATCAAGAAAGTTGCAATTCCTTCTCTTTAATTGGATATAATGACGAGAAAATGGAAATAGCCTATCATTATTATTATGGTGATGATACAATTATAGTTTATGACAAGACAGATGATTTAGAAGATGCAATGATAAAATTTGTTTCAACTGTGTTTTATTATTATGACTAGGTTGTGTAGTGAATGTTTCTTGTAGAGGCATTCACTTTTACATTTGATATAATACTTAATAAATTAATGGAATATTTTTCCTAAAAGTTGTATAATATATGAGTAAAATATAAATAATAATATAAAAGGAGATATTATGAGTAATTTATGGTTATTTATTATTTTAGGTGTATGTTTACTTGCATTACTATTTGTTGTTTATAACTATATCGTAATTAAACGTATGCCTGAAGGAACTGACAGAATGGTTAAAATGGCTGGAATCATTCGTGATGGTTCAAATGTATTTATTAAAAAAGAATTCACTACTATTGCAATTGTTATTGCAGGCCTTGCTGTATTATTTACTTTGTTCATTGAAAAATTTAGTGGTATTACATATATCTTAGGTGCTGCAATGTCAAGTATTGTTTGTATCCTAGGTATGAAGAGTGCTACTTATGCAAATGTTAGAACAGCTAATAAAGCAAGAGAATCTTTAAATGTTGGTGAAACAGTTAAAGTTGCCTTAAAAGGCGGATCAATTAGTGGATTAAGTGTACAAGCATTTGGATTACTAGGGATTTTACTTATTGTATTAATTAGTGGTGTTGGTCCACAACAAGATACTATTATTGGTGGATTATTAAATAAAATTCCTGGATTTGAAGGTAATGGTTTAATTCCTATTAAAGCCCTTCTTACTAATAGTTCAATTATGAGAATCACTACTTATTCACTTGGTTGTTCAACTGTTGCAATGTTCAATCGTGTAGCTGGTGGTAACTATACAAAAGCTGCTGATATTTCTGCAGATATCTTAGGTAAAATCCGTAATGATTTACCAGAAGATGACAGTCGTGTTCCTAATGTAATTGCAGACTTTATCGGTGATAACGTTAATGATATCGCTGGTAACTGTTCTGACCTTTTAGAAAGTTTTGTTGCTACAATTTCTGCATCAATCGTTCTTGCTATTGCATTCTTAGGAAAATCTGGTATTGCATTGAATATAACTGAAAAATTCTTTAATTCAGCAATTTATTATCCAATTGTAGTTGCTGGTGGTGGATTACTTTCATGTATCATAGGTTTATTTATTGTTCAATTTAGAAAAATGGGTGACAGTCCTTCTAAAGAATTAAATCTTGCTACATATATTTCTGCTGGTTTAACACTTGTAATCGTAGGTGTTCTTTCATATCTTGCATTTGCGAATACTGGTATGGATTTAAAAGAAATTGGATTTAAAGCTGGTTGGGTTACTCCATGGATTTGTTGTGTATTAGGACTTGTCAGTGGTGTTGCTATTGGTATGATTACAGAATTCTACACTTCAGCTGATTTTAAACCAACTAGAACAGTTGCTGAATATGCTGTTGAAGGTGAAGCATTCGTTGTTACTAAAGGTGACGCTGTAGGTTCTAAATCTGTTATGTTACCTGTTGCTATTATTGGTATTTCATTAGTAATTTCTGCTTCAATTGGTGGAACATATGGTATTGCTATTGCTGCACTTGGTATGCTTTCATTTGTAGGTACAACTGTATCAATTGATGCATTTGGTCCAATTGCTGATAATGCTGGTGGTCTTGCTGAATCATGTCACTTAGATTCAGAAGTTAGAAAGATTACAGATAAACTAGATTCAGTAGGTAATACTACTGCTGCTGTTGGTAAAGGATTCGCAATTGGTTCTGCTGCATTTGCTACAGTATCACTAATTTGTGCATATGTAGCTAACTTAAAAGTTGTTCCAACTATTGATAGTTTCATGGTAATTGCTGGATGTATCATTGGTGGTGCATTAATTGAATTCTTCTGTGCATTACTTACAGACAACACAATTGCTTCTGCAAAAGAACTTGCTGATGTTGGTGATAGACAATTATCAGATCCTGCAATTTTAGCTGGCGAAAAAGATCCTGATTATAATGAACTTGTCGCTCTTGCTACAAAAACAGCATTAAAAAGAATGTTACTTCCATCTGTAATTGCTCTTGCTGTTCCATTTGTTGGTGGTGCTATCTTAGGACCAGAATTTGTAATTGGTATCTTACTTGGTGCTACAGTAGTTGCAATTCCTCGTGCAATCTTTATGGGTAACTCAGGTGGTTCATTTGATAATGCTAAGAAATACATTGAATCAGGTGCTATTGAAGGTCATGGAAAAGGTTCTGCTGCACATAAAGCTGCTGTAACTGGCGATACAATTGGTGATACAAGAAAAGACGTTGTAGGTGTTGCTCTAGATATCTTTATTAAAATGATGTCTACAGTTGCTACTACATTATTTGTAGTAATTACAGCACTTTATTCATTAATTCAAAGTTTATTCTAAAATAATTAAACTCTCACATAAGTGAGAGTTTTTTTAGAAATAATAATATATAATTGACTTTTAAGATTTTTTATTTTATAATACTTATAAATTATAAAATAAGGAGTTTTTATGATTAATAAATATTTTTTCACAAGTCGTATGCTTTGTATCTCTTACTTCTTGTACAGCATTCCAATTTTAGGTATGGCTTATCTTACTTGTGTTGCTGATACATTTCATTGGTGGCTTTTGCTGGAATTAATAAGTTGTGCAATGTTTTTATGGTTTTGGGCAATTTGGACAATTTCATATCAAATTCAAATTGATTTTAGAAAAAAAGAATTACATATTAAACATCCTACTTTTAATAAAAAGATTAAGTTTGATAAAATAATATCAATTGATATTGTTGAAACAAGTAAAATTTCTTTTGATTTGGTTTTAACTACAAATGAATATTCGAAAAAAATTTCATATAAGTATTTTAATAGAAGAGGAAAATGGAATTATGAAGAAAATGTATGTTTATTAAAATCTGATTTTAATAGAATATTTGAGTAAAAAAATATCAAGAGTTTAACTCTTGATATTTTTATTTTTGTTCCATTTTTTCAGGTGCAGATACACCAATTAAAGATAATGCATCTTTAAGTACTACTTGTACTGCTTTTAAAACAGTAAGTTTTTCTAATGTTTCCTCAATGTTTTCTGTAATTACTTTTTCATCATTATAGAAACTATGAAGATTAGATGCAAGTTGATTAATATATTGAGGAAGTTTATGAACTAAACGTTTAGTAGCTGCTTCTTCAATAACAGCAGGGTATTTGATAAGTGTTAAACATAGATCTTTAATTTTTGCTAGATCTAATACTTTAAATTCTGTTACTGGAGAGAAGTTATTTCCTAAGTTATTCCA
>JAZSIL010000073.1:0-7228 GCA_045533785.1 Bacilli bacterium | reverse complement strand
TACTTCATTTAAAATATTAATTCGACTTTCTTTAGCAATTATATTATTATTTTGTTCATCTAATAACTGTAATTTTTCTTGTTCAATTTTTAAGTTATTAAAATCTTCATTAATTAATTTTGCTGTTTCTTTACGTGATCCTAAATCTATCAATTCTTTAGATAGCGTAGTTAAATTAGTTTCATATTCTTCCATTTGTTTTTTAGCATTAATAATTTTTGTTTCAAGTTCATTGATTAAATATGTAGTATTGTTTGTATCAAGGATTGTAGCGTTATAGTTTTCATATTCTTTTGCGGAAGGAATATTAATGATAATGCGTTTTATTAATTCTTCTTTTAGTTTAATTTTTTCTTTTACTTCTTTTGTTTCTTCTTTTAATAGTCTTGATACTTTTTCAAAAACTTCAGTTCCAAAAATCTTTCTAAATATTTCATCACGTTCACTACTTTTTGCGTGAATCAACTTCATAAACTCACCTTGTGCAAGCATAATAACTTGTTTAAATTGTGATGCAGTAAGTCCTAAAATATCATTAATAGTTTCATTTACAAAGTTTGTTTTTTCGATAACTTTCTTTTCATATTCAATTGAAGCTTTAGAATCAATTGGTGTAGTACGATAAGAAACAGTATATCTTGGACTTCTAGTTACTTTATAAATAATATTATCTTTCTCAAAAGTAAATTCTACATAAGTTGGATTTTTATCTTCAGCAAAATCGCTTCTAAACCCTTCAGTAGTTCTTGTATCACCACTTGCTTCACCATATAATGCAAACATTATCGCATCAAAAATAGTTGTTTTACCACTACCGGTTGCACCTGTTATTAAATAAAATCCAGCATTATTTAAGACAGTAAAATCAATTTCTGTTTTTTCTAAAAATGAACCAAATGCATTCATTACTAATTTAATTGGTTTCATTAATATTCACCGCCTTTTTTACAATATTATTCATGATTTCTTTTTGCTTATCATTAAGTGATGATTCAGTAACATTATTATAAAACTCAATAAATTGTTCTTCATAATTTTTATAATCAAATTCAATTGATTTAACTATAACTTTATTTTCAATTTCTTTTAAAATATTATCATACGTTAAACTAATAGCATTAGGATATTTAACACGAATTCGTTTCATTGCGTATGGAACTATCGAAGGATTAGTTAACACAACATAAACAAAATCGTTAATAATTTCAGATGGATTAACAAGTAATTCTTCAATCGTACCTTTTAAAACTTTCAAATTTCTTAATGGTTTAAGAGGAAGAAGTGTAATACAAGACTTACCATCTTTACCAATTTCTACCATAACAGAACTTTTTTCCGTTTCAATTTCTGATTCCGAATATTTTAAAATAGAACCACTATAACGAATATATTCTCTTGATAAAAATTGTGGAATATGTAAATGGCCTAAAGCTACATAATTAAAGTCTTTAAAGTAACCTGCATCAATACCTTCTAATCCACCAATATTAAATCTAATTTCTGAATCAGAAAATGAAGCTTCGTTTTCATGTAAAAAAGTATGGTGTGTCATAAGAATATTGCGTTCTTCAAAATTAATATTTGAACTTTCTACATAATATTTAATCATTTCACTATATGTTTTACAATCAGTATCAAACTTAGTTCTTGTATAAAGAGGTGTCGAATAAGGTAACATATATAAATTGATCTTGCCATCTTCATCAAATAATTCGTATTTAGCAATCGGAGATGTAGCATATGTTTCAATAAATAACCCTTCAGTTTTTAAAATTGAAGATGCAAAATTAAGTCTTTCTACACTATCGTGATTTCCAGAAATTATATATACTTTATAGTGATGTTTCATAATTAAATCACATAAAAAATCATTAAATAAACTTACAGCTTCTTTTGATGGGATTTGTTTGTCATATATATCCCCTGCTAATAATAATACTTCAATATTATTATCTTCCATTTGTTTAATTATTTGATCTAAAATAAATTTTTGATCTTCTATTAAAGATTTTTGATTTAAACTTTTTCCAATATGTAAATCTGCTATATGTAAAAACTTCATATACTAACCCTCCAGTTATATGTATTATATCATAATCTTTAAACTTTATATGTGATAAAGATATAAAAAAATTTAATGCTTTTTAAAAAAAGTGTCACCAGTGGTGACACAAATTAATTATTGTCTTTTGGTAAAACAAGTTCCTTTGGATTATGCCAATCTGTTGTAACAAAATCAACACCTTTATCAATCCATTCTTGAATTTCCTTATACGATGCCCATTGTTCAAAAGTATAAGTTGATACCTTTAGTCCAGCATCTTTGTATTTCTTTATCCATTCAATAGAGTTTTTAACACCATCTCTTACATTAAAACTAATGTCTAAATTATATTCAATACATCTATCTAAATATGTTTGACTTTCACATGATGATACTAAATATTGACAAGGAATAAAGTCATAACCATTTCTTCTTGTCCAAGCAAGGCATTCATATTGACTTGTTAAAAAGATAATATTATTTATCATACCTGCATCTTCAATTTCTTTTATTAAAGCAGGCATACGTGAAGATTCTGGGCTATTTGTTTCTGTCCAGTTACTAATTCCAGCTGATGTTTTTAATTCAATCACAGCAGTTATGTTATATTCTTTACAAATTTCTAAATATCTTTTTAAAGTGCATAATTTAGCTGTATATGAATTATTAGGATCTAAACCACTAATACCAGGAGATCTTGTGACAGTAACTTCAATGTCTTTTAAAAAGTCCCAATCATATTTACCAAGTTCATATCCTGCAAATGTTTCATCATGAGAAAGTACAAATACTCCATCTTTTGTTTGTTTCAAATCAATTTCTATTGCGGTATATTTTAGAACTTTTGCAGAATAAAGAATAGCTTCTTCTGAATTCATTGCGCCATATAAACTTCCTGCATGGCCTATAAAAGTAACGTCATAATCCCAAACAACTTCGATTTCTCTTTCATAGAATAATTCATTACCATCTTTATCAACTACTTCATAAGTTACATTATATTTACCATATTCATTAGTATTAACATTATTAGTTATTTTTACCAATTCTGTTAACTCTCCATCTTCAGCATCAAATACACGAAGTCCTTCTAGTGGATCAAATGGTTCATATAAACTAATATTCGTATCTTTTTCAAAACTTTCAGATAAAGATAAAACAGGTAAAGAATCACCAGTAATATTGATATTAATTACTGATTCTAAATTTGATCCATCAATTGTTTTTAAAGTTAAAGTGTAACTACCACATTTCTTAGCGACTAATGTTCCATCATTTACTTCAATAGCATCACTATCTGATACTATATATTCAATACTTCTAAAGGCATCATTCGGTAATAATTCATAATTTATAAAACTCGTTTCACCAATATTTAAATCAATCTTATTAGCTGAAGTAAGAGAAGTTGCAAGCACCCCACTAACAGTAACTTTAATTTCTTTAAAGATACTTTCATCATAAACTGAAGTTACAACAACCTTAGTTGTTCCTGGTCTAATTGCAGTAATGTTACCAGTTTCATCAACTGTTACAATACTTTCATCTAATGATTTATATGTTACATCTTGAACTGCGTTCGATGGAACTACACTACATATTAATTGTTTAGTTTCATAGTAACCTAAATTAAGTTCATCAATAGAATCTATTTTTTCCACATCAGGTAATACAACTTCAACATTAATTCTTAGTTTAACACTAGTATTTTCCTTCGATTTTATTGTAATAAATGTCTCACCTAATTCATGGGAAGAAATTACTCCATTTTCATCTACAGTAATAATAGACTTATCAGCAGAAGAAAATGTTACATCTTGCGAAGCATTAAGCGGTTCAACATAATAATCTAATTGATATGTCGTGCCAATAATTAGAACTAACGATTTTTCTGAAACAATTTTTGTAGGTTTCGGTGGTTCGCTAACAATTACATCTACCTCAAGAAAAACATTTTCATCTTCGACTGATGTAATTATAACTTTAGTCGTACCAGATTTAATAGCAGTAATATTACCTAATTCATCAACTGTAACAATACTTTCATCTACTATATCAAAAGTTACATCTTGAGAAACCTCAAGAGGTTCAGCATAATACTCTAACTGATAAGTTTCACCTGTTATTAATTCAACTTTTTCATCTGAAACAATTTTTGATGGTTTTAAAAGTTCACTAACAGTTATATCAACTTCATAAAAAACATTTTTGTCCTCAACTGATGTAATTATAACTTTAGTCGTGCCAGATTTAATTGCAGTAATATTACCTAATTCATCAACTGTAACAATACTTTCATCTACTATATCAAAAGTTACATCTTGAGAAACCTCAAGAGGTTCAACATAATACTCTAACTGATAAGTTTCACCTATTATTAATTCAATTTTTTCATCTGAAACAATTTTTAAAGGTTTTACAAGTTTAACAACATTAACATTTATTACAATTGGAGTAGCTTTTGAATTTAGAACTGAAATTGTAATTGAAGCAGATCCTTCATTCAAACCTTTTACAACATTATTATCAATACTTAGAATAGATAAATTAGAAATTTCGAATTTATATTCAGGATTTTCAACATCAGCATCACTAAATGTAATATTTAATTCATAGTTTTCACCAACTAGTAATTCAATATTTTCTTTATCTACACTAATTTGTGGATTTTTTTGATTTGAATTTTCTTGTCCTTGATTATCATTGTTTTCATTATTATTATTATTTTTACAACCTTTACAAGAAGATACTAAACTTATAAATACTATTAATATTATTAATATGATTCTAAAAATATTTTTTTTCATAATGAAACCTATTTTGTTAATTCTTCTAGTTCTTTTAATAAATAATCCATTCTTTCAACAACTGCCATGAATGTTTCTTTTTTAGTGAAATCAACGCCAGCTTCTTTTGCTTGTTCCATTGGATATTTAGAACCACCTGATGAAAGTAATCCGATATATCTATCAAATGCACCAGGTTTGCCTTCTTTTACATCTTTATATAGTTTAAAACTTGCAGCAAAACTTGTTGCGTATTGATAAACATAGAATGGTGTATAGAATAAGTGTGGGATATATGCCCATACAAATTTCTTAACAATTTCTTTATCAATGTCTAAATCATAATACTTTTTATATAAATCAATCATAATTTTAGATAATACTTCGTGATTGATTGGCATACCTTTTTCATTCATATCGTGAGCAATTAGTTCATATTCTGCAAATAATGTTTGACGATAGAATGTTGACATAATTGAATCGATAGCTTTTTCAATAACCATAATTTTTTCATCTTTTGATGCGTCTTCACTCTTTAAGAAATAATCAAGTAATACATGTTCATTAAATGTTGAAGCAATTTCAGCAACAAAGATTGTATAGTTTTGTAGCATTGTAGGTTGAGCATCTGCCGCATACATAGAATGGATTGAGTGACCTGCTTCATGAGCTACTGTAAATGCAGATTCTAATGTATCATCATGATTAAGAAGGATAAATGGATGAAGATTAGCCATACTTGATGAATATGCTCCACTTCTTTTACCTTCGGATTCATAAACATCTACAAAACCGTCACGTAGTACTTCATGAGCTTTTTCGTTAAAGTCAACTGGTAACCATTTAATTGATTCAAAGAATAATTCTTTAGAATCTTCATAAGAATACTTTTTATCAGATTTTGCAAGTTCTAAAAATCTATCATATGTATGATATTCTTCTAATTCTAAAACTTCTTTTCTTAATTTTAAATATTTCTTTAATGATTCATTACAATTTCCTGCAACTTCTACTAAAGTATGGTATACACTTGTTGGAATATTATTACGATCTAAGTGTGCTTCTAAACTTGATGAATAATTTCTTGCTTTAGCAACGGCTTTATCAGCATCAAGTACAGTTTTATATATATTAGCAAATGTATTTTTATGAGTATCAAATACTTTATAAACAGCTTCAAAAATGGCTTTTCTATCTTCTGCACAATCTGCATTTTGAATTAATGCTCTAAAATTACCAGTAGTAACAACTACTTCAGTTCCATTTGATAAAGTGATTTTTTCTCCTTTACCATCTGCAACAGCTAAACTTGAATAAAGTTCACTTCCTGCACTTGTAAGTGGAGAATAGTATGATAATAATTCTTCGCTTTTAGCATCTAAAACGTGTGCATTTTGATCAAATAATTTAACACACATAAATCTAAATTCTTCAATTTCTGGATGACGATCAATAATGTCCATTACTTTTCCTTTTCCCATCGCAAGAATTTCAGGATCTTGGAATGAACATGCTTCACTATATGTATATAAAATCATATGACAATTATTTAAGTTAGTTAATGCATTAATATCTTTTTTGTTTAAATCACTTTTTAAAGATGCATATTGATAAGTTCTACCTAGTGCTTCTTCAAAATCTCTTGAAATAATTAAATATTCTACTAATGATTCTTCTTCATGTAGTTTCCCCTTAAAACTTGCAAGTTTTTCAACATAGTCTTTCATTTTTTCAACTGATGCTAAAAATTCTTCTTCAGTTTCAAATAAATAAGTTAAATCCCATTTCATATAAATTACCTCTTTTCTTTCTTTCGTTATTATACCACTTTTAAAACTAGAAAAGTGTAAAAACAATAATTATTTTACTAAAGACAGATATACTTAGTTACTAAATACAAAATTGTTTTTAATTTATCTATTTTTAAAACCAAATAATTAACATAAAAAATAATCCCAATTATTTACAACGAAATATTGAACTATTAAATTATAATATCACATACCATTATTCAATGATAATTTCTAAATTCAGTATTATGCGCAAATTTGTTTCGATTATACGCAGGTAATTCTTTTATACTATTTAATTGTAATCTCCTGCCCTAATATTAAGGAAAATTAGAAAAATACAACAATTGTGCTAGTATTTTTGAAATACTTGCAGCAACTAGAAAAAGCAGCTTTCACATCTTATAAAAGAAGAAAAAGTAGATATACCGATTAAAGTATACCTACTTTTATTAATTGATAAAGTTTAATTACATTGTTTATTTAAAAATTTTAAAAGATTCATAATTTGTTTCTTGGTATATATTGAAATATAAATATGCTTGTTGTGATTTGAATTTTTTATATATATTCTTATATACCTACTAAATAAATGATTGTATCCAATA
>JAZSIL010000204.1:0-12817 GCA_045533785.1 Bacilli bacterium | reverse complement strand
CAATAAGTCTTACAATATATTTATTATCTACTACTAATAATTCATCAACATGTTCACTAGAATAATATTCATCTAATAATGACAACTCTTCTTTAACTAAATTTTCTTTTACTAGTAATTCTTTCATTTTATCACCTAAATATTTTATAAATTTTAAATAAACATTTTGAACAATTGTTGAACAATCAATATTATTCTTTTTCATCTTCAATCACTATCACATTCATTTGTTTAGAATAATGCGTACAAGCATCTATCGCAATAATATTGTCATCTTCATAAACACCAAAATTAGCATTTTTAGCAAATTCAACTTCCCTTAACGCAAAACTATCTAATGTCGGATACTCTTTTCTTGCATGACCATAGGATGTATGATAATGCCCAATAACAATTTTTTTACCTTTTTCACCAATATTATAATCTATACTCATTTGAATTCCATTTGTCCATCTTGATGATGCAAATTCATCACTACTTGAGTTTCGCCAATTTTCTTTATATGTTGCATATATTTCATCAATTGGAATAAAACCATGTGTAAAAATATAATTTTTAGTTTCAAAAAAATCTTTCATATCATAAAAGAAATCAATTATACCTTCATCACGAAGTGTATAATATACTTCTTTGGCATTGTAATAAAACATATCATCACTTGCATCTTGAAAATAGATTTTAATAAAATCTTTTAAAGTCCCATATGTACCATTAGTATGGTCATTTCTTGCAACATAACCTCTGTACAACATTTTAAGAAATAAATCTTCATGATTCCCTTTTACAAGAATAATTTTATTTTTTTCTTTCATTGTTTTTAAAAACTCATACATTTTAATGTTTTCAGGACCTCGATCAAAATTATCACCTAAACTTATTAACATATGATCTGGATTATTTTCATCAAAGCCTTTTTTAATTAATTCTTTTCTTAACATTGAATAATAACCATGTACATCACCAAAAATAAAATATTTCATTTTATGCCCCCTTTCTTGTATTTAAAATCCATATTTTAGAAATCTCTAAAATATGGATAAGATACTTCTTGTTTAATATTTTCTTTATAATATAATTTTGCTTCTTTAGTTATAAATTTTAAACAACGTTTAATCATTAAATCTAAATCTTTATCATTTATATTAAGCTTTTTATTAATTTGTTTTAGCATCACAAATTTAGAAATCTCATAACGATCAAAAGTATGAGTTGATGATAATAATTCTTTAGCAAGTGTTAAATCAAAATCTTTTTCACCATTCAAAGCAAAATAAGCATACAAATAAATTACACTATTAGATGCATTCTTTCCCATAGAATATATTCCACTTAAAACTAAATCTTTAGCTTTATTAATATCTTTATCAACACCAATACCTTTATAGTAACAATGTGCAAGATATCCTACTGAACAGTTACATGGATTATAAGCTTGATTATTATAGATTTTAAAAGCTTCATTATAATGTTTAAATGCATTATTGAAATCTTGTTTAAATTCAAAAAATTTACCCATTGTTGAGCACATACAAGATTTATCTTCAAGTTCTTTATAAGCAAGTTTTAAAAACATTTCTGCCTTTTCAAAATCTTGTTTATAGCCATTTTCTGCATAAAGATATCTAATACCCATTTTTCTTTTTGTCCATGGGTCAAGATGCTCTATTTTATCTGATTGATGTTTTAGAATAAGCTTAGTTAATTTAGTAGGATCTTCAACTAATCCAGCTACTTCATCTAAATATTCACTTTCATCAATATAACCTCTTATATATGCTTCATGATAATATTTAACTTGTTCATCGTAACTTCTTCCAATGGCTTGAGCCATGACAGCAATTAAATAGGCACCTTTACCATCGCTATCAGGAATGCCAGCACGATAATGGTTCATTAATAAATCATAGTTTTCTTCATACTTAAATAGTTTATTATTTAAAATACAAATTTCATAAAGAATAAATGCTTCTTTAGCATCTTTATACGCATCATACTGTAAAGCTAAACATTGATTAATCGTATTAATGCTATCATCTTTAGCAAGTAATAAATAACCAAGTGAATATTTAATTTTCCATGAATCATTATTTTCTAAATATTCTTCGCACATTTTAATCGCATCATCAATATTTCCGCTTGTTTCATACACTTTTATCTTTTCAATCATGATTTCTACCATATTTTCTTCAGTAATAAGTGTATCTAATACTTTGATTGCATCATCATAACGTTTTAATGCAGTAAATATTTCAACTCTCGTAAGTGCTATAACAAATGCATTATCTGAATACTTTTCAAATATTTCTAAATAATTAAGTGCATCTTCTAAATCTAAAACATAACTTTCATCACCTTTTGCTATTTTATCTAGACCAATAGCATATGACACTTTTTCTTTTGCATAATATAAATCGCCAGTATTACCAAAACTAGCTTGTGCTTTAGCTAACAATTCTTTAGCTTCTTCAAACTTCTTCATCGCGATTAAAATATCTAATTTTAATAAATAATATTCTAAATCAGCTTCTTCTTTTAATACATCAAATACATGATTAATATAAATTAAAGCTTTTGTTAAATCACTACTTGAATATTTATGAAAATAAGAGCGAGCAAGTGCATAGAAAATATCTATCTTTAAATCAACTATTGAATTATTACTACTCTCTAATAACTCTAACGCCTTTAGTCCATGTGAAATAACTTCATCATATTCATCATCCATATCATACATAATTGTAACAAGTTGAATACTTGGAACTTGATATGGATTTTTAAAAGATGATAAGTGATCTAAATCACTTAAAGTAACTGGAAAATGTTTTTTTAAATGTCCAAAATCAACAATAGCTCTAAAATATATTGCTTCATAATTTTTTGGACTTTCTTCAATTAACTTTGTGAAAACATCATATGCTTCTTCAAACTTATTTTCCTGCATTAACTTGATTGCTTCAATATTTTGACTTTTTTTCACTTTGGCACCTCTATTTAGATGATTTTTCAATATATCTTAATTGATCAGATTTCTTTAAATCTTCTCTTTTATCATATAATTTCTTACCTTTAGCAAGACCAATTATTACTTTAGCAAGACCATTTTTAATGATAACTCTTAAAGGTATAATTGTATAACCTTCTTTTTGTTTTTTAGTATTAAATCTTACAATTTCAATTTTATTAAGTAATAATTTTTTTAAACGATCTGGATCGTGATTAAAAATATTTCCCATATCATACTTTGAAATATGAAGACCTTTTAAAAACATTTCACCACCAGTAATTTCACAATAACAATCTTGAAGTGAAGCTTTACCTGCTCTTAGAGATTTAATTTCGGTACCAACAAGTACTATTCCAGCTTCTACTTCATCACTAATAAAATAATCATGATATGCTTTTTTATTTTGACATATAATTCTTTCTTTATTATTATTATTTGCCACGATTAATCTCCTTCCCAAGTATTCTAAAGTTTACTTCTCTTGTTTCTTTACAAGCATCCATTACTCTTACAACAACACGATCACCTAGTGAATAAGTAATTTTAAATTTATTACCTACAAAACACATTCTTGCCTCATCATATACATAATAATCATCATGCATATCTGCAAATCTACACATGCCTTCAACCGTATTATCAAGAGTTATAAAAGCACCAAAATTCATAATCGATGAAATCGTACCAACAAATTTATCGCCATAAAATCTTTCCATATATTCACATTTTTTATAATCAACAGCATCACGCTCTAATTTTTCCGCAATACGTTCTGTCTTTGATGAAGTAATGCCTGCAGCATTTACTTTGTTATTATAAAAGCCAATTTTATCCGATACATCAATAAAAGTTTCATTAAACATAAATTCTTTAATTAACCTATGAACAAGTAAATCAGGATATCTTCTAATAGGTGAAGTAAAATGCGTGTAACATTTAGATCCAAGGCCAAAATGGCCAATATTCGTTTCTTGATATTTCGCTTTAGCCATTGTTCTAATTAAAGCTTTATTAACAATACCACGTCTTGTAATATCTTCTTTTGTTAAACCTTCTTCGTTTAAATCGTGATCTTTTAAAATCTTTTGTAAAAGTCTTGAAACACTTTTTTGTCCCTTAAGCTTATATTCATAACCAAAGTTATTGATCATCATCATTAATCTACTAATCTTATCATCAGCAGGTTCTTCGTGAACACGATAAATAAAAGGAACATCAAGCCAAGTCATTGTTTCCGCAACACATTCATTGCAGATAAGCATAAATTCTTCGATTAAACACTCTGCATCAAATCTTTGTCTAAGCACAATATCAACAACATTGCCATTTTCATTAAGTATAATTTTAGCCTCAGATGTTTCAAACATAAAAGCACCACGAACTTCACGTTTTTTATTTAAAATTTTTGAAAGTTCGTTTGCTGTAATAATCATATCAAAAATATCATTATATTTATTAACTAACTCTTTATCATTTTTAATAATCTTATTTACATCATCATAAGTCATTCGATGTTTAGAATTAATAATACCTTCAAATATTTCACTATTAACAATATCACCATTATTATTAATTTCCATTTCACATGCCATTACTAAACGATCAACGCCTTCATTTAAAGAACAAATTCCGTTAGAAAGTTTTTTTGGTAACATTGGAATAACGCGATCTGGTAAATATACACTAGTTCCACGTTCAAATGCTTCTAAATCAAGAAAAGTTCCCTCTTTAACATAGTTAGATACATCAGCAATATAAACACCTAGTAAATAATTTCCATTTTCAAGTTTTTCAACATAAATAGCATCATCTAAATCTTTTGCGTCAGCACCATCAATTGTAATTATAAGTTTATCTGTTAAATCACGTCTATTAGGATAATCGCGTTTATTAATTTCATCCGGAATATCTTCAAGTTCTAAAGTAACTTCTTCAGGAAAGTTAGTTTTAATACCACTTGATAAAACTAAAGCTGTAATATCCATTCCCGCATCTTTATTATTTCCTAATATTTCAACAACTTCACCATCAGCAGTGTTATTAGGAAAATATTTATTAACACGTACTTTAACCATTTGATGAGGTCGTGCTTTATTCAAATCATTTTTATTTATAAAAATGGTAAGTTTAATCTTACTATCAACACTATAAACAAAATATTTCCCCTTATAAAATAGAAGTTCACCATAAAAGAATTTATTTCCTCGTTTGATAATACGTTCAACAATACCTTCTTTACGGCCTAAATCATCAGTAAACTCTTTGATCATAACAGTGTCATACGTAATTGCACCTTTTAAGTTACTTGCTTTAACGAATATGCCACCACTAGCTGTATCAACAAAACCATAGCCACCATCTTTAACATCAAGAACACCAACACTTAAATTAAAAAACGACATTGGCGCAAAAAGCCCTTTATGATTATGAATAATAATGAATTCATCTTCTAATTCATTTAAACATTTTGCAAGATGAGTAAAATCACTAGCATCAGATAACTCTAACATTTCAAATAATTCATCAATATCAAGTGGCTTTTTAAAATCATTTAAAAAGATTTCCAGTAATTTTTCTTTCATGTGACCCCCTCCTTTCGACAAAAATTTTACTAAAAAAAGAGCTTAAAACACACTTTAAGCCCTTTTAAATTCTTTTAATTAAAAACGTGGTAAAATAGATACTAATAACGCTAAAACAAAGAAAGCAATTGATAAAACAGCAGTTAATCTATTGATAACTTTTTCTGGTCCTCTTGCTTTTTGGTTAGCGAATAAATCTGATTTTTCTCCAGAAAATGCATTATTAACATCGTCTTTAGAATTTTGTAAAACGATAATTAAAATTAATGCTATAGAAACTATTAAAAGAATCCAATCGTACCATGCTAATGCACCCATAAGTGGCCTCCTATAAAATAAAATTTATTACTACATATATAACGTATTAATTATATCACATTTTTTTATATTTTGCAAAGATATTGCTAAATTACTTTACTAATACGTAATTAACTGCTTCTTTTGCATCTTCAATAGCAATAATTTCTAAGCTATTTCTTACGCTTTCTGGAATTTCTTCAATATCTTTAACGTTTTCTTTTGGAATTAAAATTCGTTTAAGTCCAGCACGGTGAGCAGCAATTGATTTTTCTCTTAAACCACCAATTGGTAGAACTCTACCTCGAAGTGTAATTTCTCCAGTCATACCAGTTAAGTGATGAACAGGAAGGTTTGTAAATGATGAAACTATCGCACAAACCATCGTTACACCAGCTGATGGACCATCTTTAGGTATAGCTCCTTCTGGTACATGAATATGTAAATCATTTTCTACAAATAATTTATAATCAATCCCAAATTCATCAGCATTTGCTTTAACATAACTAAGTGCTGTTTCAGCAGATTCTTTCATTACTTCACCAAGTTTACCAGTTAAAAGCACTTTGCCATTTCCTTTATAGTGAGCAACTTCAATTTGAAGTGTATCGCCACCAAATTCTGTATAAGCAAGACCAGTAACTACACCAACTAAATCTTTACCAGTGTTTTCACTATTTTCAAATCTTACTTTACCTAAAAATTCTTCTAAATTATCTACTGTTACAACTACTTTTGGAGTTTTATCAACTAAAATCTTTGTAACAGATTTTCTTACAATCTTACCAATTAGACGTTCTAACTCACGAACACCAGCTTCTCTTGTATACTTTTGAATAATATGATAGATTGCTTGATCGGAAATTTCAACATTATCAACTTCTAAACCATTCAACTTAATTTGCTTTTCAATTAAATGACGACGAGCAATCTCAAATTTTTCATATTCTGTATAACTAGATAACTCAACAATTTCAAGTCTATCACGTAGTGGAGCAGGGATATTTCCTAAATAGTTAGCTGTTGCGATAAAGAAACATTTTGATAAATCAAATGGTTCTTCTAAGTAATTATCACTAAAATATCTATTTTGTTCTGGATCTAATACTTCTAGCATTGCAGAAGTTGGATCTCCTTTATAATCACTTGACATTTTATCAATTTCATCAAGTAAAAATACTGGATTATTAGTTTTCGCTTTAGCCATTGATTGAAGAATTCTACCAGGTAAAGCTCCAAGATAAGTTCTTCTGTGTCCTCTAATTTCTGCTTCATCACGAACACCACCAAGTGATTGTTTAATGAACTTTTTATTTAAAGCTCTTGCAACACTTTTTGCAAGTGATGTCTTACCAACCCCTGGAGGGCCTACTAAACAAAGAATTGTTTGAGGATTCTCTTTAGTCATAAGTCTAACTGCTAAATATTCTAAAATACGATCTTTAACTTTATCAAGTCCATAATGATCTTCATCAAGAATCTTTTTAGCAAGAGTTATATCATTAGTATCTTCACTTGAAGTACTCCAAGGTAAACTTAAAATAAAATCTAGATATGTTTTAATAATACCAGATTCAGGTGAAGTTGAAGGAGTCATCGCAAAACGATTTACTTCGTTTAACGCTTTTTCTTCCATGCTCTTTGGAAGGCCAGCTTTTTTAATTTGATCTCTTAATTTTTCAACATCTGAATCTTTCTTAGCTTTATCACCAAGTTCTTCTTGAATGGCGCGCATCTTTTCACGAAGATAATATTCTTTTTGTTGTTCAGACATATTACGTCTTACATTTTCATCAATTTTACGTTCTAATTCATTATGAAATTTAACACTTCTTAAATCAGTTAATACGAGTAATAAACGTTTTGTCGCATCAAGTTCAAATAAATACTTTAAACGTTCGCTCATTTTACTAACAGCGATATTAGCAAGTGAATCACTTACAACATCAAGTGGTAAATTTCTGTTTAAAACAAGAGCAATTTTTTGACTTAATAATTGATCTTCAGGTGATAATTCTTTAGTAACAATCGTTTCTTTTTTTATTAACGAAATTGTAGCTAAAGCTTCTTCATTATTTGAAATAAACGATGGAACTGTATCTACAGTCGCCATTAAACAATCAGCTGTATAATCAAGTTCAGTAATATCACAACGCATAATTACTTCAAATTTAACACGATTTACTGAATTAGCAATGGCAGAATTTAAAATAATTTTCGCAATAACAGCTCTTGTATAATAACCATCATTTAATTCAGCTTTAATTTCAGGAACTTGTTGCATCATTAAAACACAATAATTTTGAAATAATTCAGCTTTTTTAAGTGATTTAATATCTCCACTTCTAGTAAATTCCCCTCTTATTTCTGATGATGGAATTGGAGTAAAATTTTTTGCTACGACAACTGGTAATTTTACTTGTGTATTAATACTTAAATCAAAAGTCATTATTTTTCTCCCTCCTATGCGCTAGTAATCTTCTTCTTATTAATAGATTCTAACACATCATTTTTACATATTTTTATATGATGAATCTCTTTATTTGAAGGAACTTCAAACATATAATCTAACATCATATCTTCTAAAATTTTCTTTAATGCTCTTGCACCTAAACCTTCATTATAGGCACAAGTTGCTATTTCTGTAATTGCCTCAGGTGTAAACTCTAAAGCAACTTCGTCACTTTTAAATAAACTAACATATTGATTAATTAATGCTTTCTTAGGAACAGTTAAAACACTAACTAGTTCGTTAATTGTTAACTTTGATAATCTTGCAATAACAGGCAATCTTCCTAATAACTCTGGTATTATACCATAGTTTTGTAAAGCTTTTGTTAACTCATAACTAGAATTTTGATTAGTACTATTAAATCCGACGGTTTTTTTCTTATCAAATTTTAAACCATCAAATGCACCAGCACAAATGAACAAAACATTACTTGTATCAAATTTAATACATTCTTGATATGGATGTTTTCTTCCACCTTGTGGTGGGACATTAACAACAGAACCTTCAATAATCTTTAAAAGAGCATTTTGAACACCCTCACCAGAAACATCTCTTGTAATTGATGGATTTTCTGATTTTCGCGCAAGTTTATCAAATTCATCTAAGAAAACAATGCCATTTTGAGCAATATCAATATCAAAATCAGCGTTTTGAAGAAGTTTAAGTAAAATATTCTCTACATCTTCTCCTACATATCCAGCTTGGGTATAAACTGTTGCATCACATATTGCAATCGGTAATTTCAATATTTCAGCCATTGTCTTTGCAAGCAATGTTTTACCTACACCAGTTGGTCCAATCATTAAGATATTTGCTTTCTCACAATCTAAACTTTTATTAAAAATTCTTTTATAATGTCGATATAAAGCAACACTTAAAACACGCTTTGTCTCATCTTGTCCTATTACACTCTTTGACAATTCATCATAAATTAATTTAGGTGTGATATCTTTTATTAAATTATTTTTAACAAATTCTAAATCATAATATAATGGTTCATTTAACTTAATAATTTCAGCATATAAGTCAAGGCATTGATGACAAATAATTGCATCAATGCCCTCAATACCCTTGTTAGTTTTATTTAATTCACAACCACAAAAAGAACAGTTTTTAACTTTTTTCATCTTGTTCACACTCCCTTTATAGTATGAACAATTTTTTTTATTTTAAACTAATTATTTTGTAACTGCGTTTGCTTTAATTAATTCAACAGCTTTAAGTGAATTGATATGGAATGAAACTTGAGCTTCACTATATTGTTTCTTAACTTGCTTAACTTTAGCTTTATCGCCACCAGCAATTTCTAAATACTTAGCTTCAAGTTCTTCAGGAGTACAAGTAATACCTTCTAATTTAATAATTTCTTCAAATACAAGTTCTCTTAAGAAATCAATTTTAACTTGTTCTTCTGCTTTTTTCTTATAATCATCAATGCTTGCAAAACCATAATATTGTAATAACATTTCAGGTTCTAATCCATATTGTTTAGCTTGAGCAGTTAAACGACTTAATTCACGTTCTACACCTTGGTTAATTAAGCTTTGTGGAAATTCAGCGTATGAATTATCAAGAACAGCTTTTACACAATCAGCTTCAAATTGTTGTTCAGCAGCTTGAACTTTTTGTTCTTTTAATAAATTTTTAACATAAGCTTGATATTCTTCAACAGTATTAACATTTTCAAGTTCTAATTCTTTAACAAAGTCATCATTTAATTCTGGAACAACTTTAGTCTTAACTTCATGAACTACACATTTAAATACAGCATCTTTAGATGATAAATCGCCATGATAGTTTTCAGGGAAAGTAACTTTAACTTCAACATTATCTTCGCTCTTAGCACCAACAAGTTGATCTTCAAAACCAGGAACAAATGAATTTGAACCAAGTTCTAATGAATAGTTTTCACCTTTTCCACCTTCAAATGCAACACCATCAATGAAACCTTCGAAATCAATAACAACAGTATCACCAAGTTCAGCTGCACCTTCTTTAATAATATTTTCAGCTTTACCTTTTAAAACATTATTAATATAAGCTTCAACGTCTTTCTTTAATACACGAGTAGATTGTTTTTTAACTTTAACACCTTTGTATTCCCCTAAATGAACATTAGGCCATACATCTACTTCTACAACGTAATCAAATGATTTACCTTTTTCAATAGCAGCAGGATCAACTAAATCTACTTTTGGATCATCTACTGGATAAACATTTGCTTCTCTTAAAGCCATTGGATAAGTTCCTTGGAATGCATATTCGATTGCTTCATTATATAATGATTCCCATCCAAAACGGCTGATATAGATGCTCTTTGGAAGTTTACCAGGACGGAAACCATCTACCTTAACATCTTTAACAACTTTTTCAAATGCAGCATCTAATGCTAAATCAAATTGTTCAGCAGAAACAGTAACAACTAATTTTACTCTGTTTTCGCTTAATCTTTCTACTTTAACCATATTTTTTAAATCCTCTTTCATTATTTTATAATTTCAATCTTATATATTATATCACTATTTTTTAAAAAAGTCATTATATTTACTTGATTATTTTAAATTATATGCCTCATTTATAACTTCTTCAACAAATCTAAGTGGTGCTGGACCACAATCTAAAATATATCCATGGAATTTTTTTGCGTTAAATAAAGCTCCTTCTTTAGCTCTAACAGCATCGTACATATCACAAATCTTTAAATAAGAGAAGAAATACTCTTGATAATTTGTAGGTATTTCAACAAGTTGTTGATAAGCAGGTAGAACATCTTCTACACTAGATACACCAAAGTATTGTGCCATATATTCAAACATTTCTTCTACTGTCCAACCGTCAAAATGAATTCCTAAATCAATTCTAGAATATATCGCAGCAATAAGCTTTTGTTCTGTAATTAAATAATCGATTATTTCCTCACTATATTTATCAGATAAGAAGCGATATGAATAGTTTTCTGCATAAGTAGCCCAACCTTCAACATAGCCACTGCTCTTCAATACTTTACGAATTGGATTTACATCTAATGATTTAAAATAAACATTTTGGTATAAATGTCCAGGTAAACCTTCATGAGCAAGTGTAGTATATAAATATTCAGTATCTAACTCATCAGTTAGATTACCTTGATCATCTAAAAGGTAAATTGAAGCAGGATTTAAATAAATTTTTTCACTTGTAAACAAATCAATTGGTGATGTCATATAAGCAGCAGGACTAAAATTATCTTGCATTGACTCATCAATATAATTAACAACTATTTCCGGATAATTTTCAAGTGCAGGAAAATCTTTTAACATATTTTCAGCATGTAAATTGATTTGTTCAAGTGGAGTTGATGTTGTCATGAATTTTTCATTATTCATAAGTTCTAAATATTCTTGATATAATGGTTTACTTTTTTGAATTACAAATGCAAGATTACTTAAATCAGCCATATATTCATCAACTTTATCTTCAACATAATTAATTGCATCGATACATGAAATATTATATCCTGTTGCATCATTAAATAATAATTGATAATAATCTTTCCCAATACTACTACCATCACTACCAATATAATGAGCTAACCCTTGTTGATTAGTAGCTTTATCTTTTAATGATGGTAATTTATTTTCAATATATTGGTATCCTTCACGCATTGAAGTTTTAATAACTTCGTTATTACGTTCTATAAAGAATGCTTTTTCTTCAGGTGTTAAGAATGAACAATCATTAATTTTTTGATTAACAACTTTATACATAAATGATGTTTCATCATCAATACCTTTAATAAATGTTTTACATTGATCAACAACATTATCGATAACAAAGTTTGGCATACCATAATTATTTTCAGCCTTTTGTACTTCAAAATCATAGTAAGCCTTAAAAGTACTAGGTATTAACTCAATAAATTTAATATAATTCTCAATATCTTTTTTAGTATAGAAATTATATTCAGCTAAAATTAATGGAAGTTGAGCTTGATACCCTAAATAACTGCCTAAATAATTATTACTTAAATAACTCATCTCTGAAGTCATCTTATTTGAAGATTCAACTAAATCGACAATTAAATTATATGTCATTTTTTGATCAGCATTAAGTTTACTATAATCATAGCTTTTAATTCTACCAAATAATGTATTAATTGCAACATCATTTAAAATTCCCTTTACACTAGGAGTAGGTAAAGATGGTTCATAATATTCTAATCCATAATCTTCACGATTTGCAATTAAATAATTAATTGAAAGTTCATCATTTCCAAGTAATAAATAGAACATTTCTTTAGTTGTATCATCAAAAGTAGCAGGATCTAAATTTTGATCATAGATATCATCAAAAAAAGTACAACTTCCTAATACTAAAGAAAAAACAACCACAATAATTAATAATGATAATTTTCTAAATTTTTTAGTCATATTAAACTCTCCT